>JBALWS010000020.1:0-44084 GCA_036960405.1 Halopseudomonas sp.
CATCAAACTCGGTATAGGAAAAATTATTTCGCGGGTACGAAATCGCACGCGACTCCCAGATTGGCCCTTCATCATCCACTCGAGCCCTATCATGACAACTGATGCAGGTGCTCAAAAACAATTGCAACCCTTGACGCTGCTCGGCATTCAACTCTTCAGGCGAGGTATCTAATGCCAAGACCCCAGTAGCAAAGCCAAAGGCCAAGTGGTAGCGCTGATGATCAGGCCAACCATTTTCAGCCGTGTGATAGCGGGTATTCTCTCGCTGAGAAACCATGAACTCCTGGCGTACAAAATCGACTACCAGCTCAATCTCTTCCTCATTTAGATAGCGAGTAAAGCTGGTCATAGCTGTTTTGGGAACCCCCTGAGTCACGACCTCAATCATCCGCTCCCGACTCAACTCCGCTACCGCTGTGGCTTTAAAGTTTCTGGGAGGCGGTAACAGATAGGTGGTCGCCAACGTTGCTGCATCGCCCGAGTAGCCGTGGCAGTAATAACAGCGATAATTGTAGAGTTCACGACCCTGCTCATGCCGCTGCGAGTCTGCCGCGACACTATATTCGTTGACGAACAAACACCCCAGCCACAGCAGAAACCAGATCCGCATCAATCAGAACCAGCAGCTTTGCCGTGTTCGATAAAGGCTTTATAGACGTACTCAGACAGGTGGCCAATTTCAGCGTCGGTCATAACCTTGTCCCAGGCAGGCATTTCGCTACCCAAGACACCCTTTGATATGACCTCAAAGAGATGGGCACGGCTGTACTTCGCTTGTGCCTCGGGCTGCCTAAAATCTCTTGGCTTGGGCAAGATAAAATACGCTCTAGGCCCATTACCTTCGCCTGTCACCCCATGACAATCGGCGCAGTTACGGTGATACAGATCCCCTCCCATCTGCTCACTGCCGACCAAGCCAAAAGGCAGCGGGGCGTCAAGTTCATCAACGCCATGGGCATCATGATCGTGTTCATCTTTGGCCGTCAGCGAACCTGCGGCAACATGTCCAGCAGCCTGATGCAGCGCATCGGTGGGTAGCTTCATGATCGAGTAACGGATGTAGTCGACCGTCTGTTCAATCTGCTCATCACTCAGACGCCCCTTCCAAGCAGGCATAGCTGTCTGGGCTCGCCCATAAGAAACCGACGAAATCATGCGTTCACGATTCAATTTTGCCACCATGCTCGATTCGGTAAAATTGGCAGGCGGAGGGCTCAAACCACTTCGCGCCCACACCGCACCCTGCCCCGTATCGCCATGACAAACGGAACAATGACGGGCATAAACACGGCGTCCTTCCATCGCGGTCTCGGTCGTAACGGCGGGCATAAAACTGACTCGAATATAATCTACAATCCCCGCTATCTGCTCGGGCGACAAGCGACCTTCCCAGCCTTCCATCGCGGTATTGGGCAGTCCATGAGTGATCGAACCGATCATCCGCTCACGGCTCAACTCGGCGGCAACCTGAAAGCGTGTAAAATCTTTGGGGGCAGGATTTAGCTGCTGTTTTGCCGTACTTTTACCGTCTCCTTTAACACCATGACAAGCCGCGCAGTGTTCAATATACAATGTAGCCATATCGTTCAAACGGGCACTCACCTGCATCGTAGAATCCTGCCCCTTATGCGAATGCTCCACTTCAGCCTCTGCCGAATAGACACTGGTTACCATCAATAGGCTGACGCAAGCGAGAAGGCTTGACCATGACTTGCTCAAGATCACGTTATTCCACTCCATTTGTAGAGAAATTATCGATTCGGATGTTAGCATAGAGGTCTAGATATAAAAAACGTCACTAAACTCAATTTAGTGGGTTAATTACTAGATCCGTAACTGGAATTCAGTACCCGAGGAGCACCACGTGTTAATGCGAAAACACCTCTTACCCTGCTTTGTTATAGGCTTAATTGTAGCGATGCTAAGCGGTTGTTCCGCCCCGCAGAAGGCCAAACCACGCCCAGAGCTTGTTTTCCCGACCCCCCCTGACGAAGCACGCTTCTATTTTCAACAAACCATAAGAAGCAGCGGCGATATTATCCAGTCAACAGAAGATGAGCAGATGATGTACTTCCTGACTGGTGCAGGAAGACTGGTTGAAGTATTCGCCAAGCCATTTGACATAGCTGTGCACAAAGGCCGTATTTTCATGTCTGACACAGCCAACAGAGACGTGTTTTTGATGGACAGGACCAACAACCGTTTCATCAAGCTCAGCGATAAATCGCCGGTTAAATTTAATAAACCGATGGGGCTTGCCACCGACGCGGCAGGAAATGTCTATATTGTTGATATAACACAAAAATCTATCTTTATTTTCGACCGAGACGGTAATTTTCAAAAACGTATCGAAGCGGAAGAGCACCTAGCCCGCCCAAGCGGTATTGATGTCACCCCAGATGGTAGCATTGCCTATATCGTTAACGTCGGCGGAGTCAGCAGCGAGCAGCACAACATCGCCGTTATCAATTTAGTTACCGGAGAATTGATCAACACAATCGGTACTCGTGGCCCTGGCGATGGCGAACTCAACCTCCCTAAAGATGTTGCGATTGGCAACGACGGACTGCTTTACATCGTTGATAGCGGCAATTTCAGAGTCAGCGTATTTACCCAAGAGGGCGAGTTCGTTAAGAACTTCGGAAAAATCGGCACTCAACACGGCTCTTTCTCTCGCCCCAAGGGCATCGCTATCGATCCTGACGGCCATATTTACGTAGTCGATGCTGGCTTTGGTAACTTTCAAATCTTCAACACCGAAGGCCAGTTACTATTATTCGTGGGGGAACGAAGTGCTCGTGGCGATCGTGCTCAGTACATGCTACCGGCAGGTATCGATGTTGATGAAGATGGACGCATATTCATGGTCGATCAATATTTGAGGAAAGTTGAAGTCTATCGCCCCGCCACGCTGGCCAAAGAGGCAGGCTACTTCACCGCTAAGAAGCCCCCGCCAGCCGCCCAATAAAGCTAATAGGTAGGCGGAGCACTGAGCTTAGCCTACCACCACTTCTTCCCGGACCCTTCATGCAGCACGCTGTGACAACGTTCACAGTTATTAGGCGAAAAAGCGACCTTACCGTGACAAACGCCGCAGTGCTGCCCCGAATAGATGGATCCCATACTGATATCGCTAGCCCCTTTTTGTGTAGCAAAGATCTGATCATGGCAATTTTCACAGGCTAACCACTGGCTATGAGTGCTATGGGGGAATTTAACGTACGGCATGCCCGCTGTCTCTTGATATAGAATATCCTGGTCCCAAACCACCATTTCCGATGCATCAGAACGACTCGATCGAGGCTCAATAGCGCCATCTCTTAGTGCTTGGGCCCAGTCCACGTCCCCTCTGGTATCTTTGGGTAATCGAGAAAAAACGGTTTCAGAGTATTCCAGCAGATCCAGATCAGGATTATCAGGATCATGCACTCCGTCATCCCACAGCTTACGCAGCCGATCCGATTCGCTGGCGGGCTTGGTTGATTGACGCGAAGGCGGTAATACACGGCCTTTCACCAACCGAACATGATAGGTTTGACCACTCTTCAACTGCGCAGTAATTTTTCCTGACTTAAAATCAACCTGCCAAGAATAATCTGGGTTTTGGGCAAACTCCGTGGTAGACCAAGCACCCCAAGCAGGCGCATTGGGAAAGACTTCTAGATTAATCGTAGGGTTTTTACAACGACGACTCATTAAGCTCCGCAGCTCATGCACCGTGGGTAAGCGCCACCCTTGCGCCTGAAGTTGAGGCTCTGCTTTGACAGCGCCAAACCAAGAGAACCAAGCCGTGGTTTGTTTTTTTCCATCAACGCAGCTTGCACCATCCCAGCCTTGACCCAAGACACAGCGCTGCCAATCCAGGCCGGTTATTCGGTCGGTAACCGTCAAGTCATCGTGCACAACAAAACGCTCTGACGGTGCATTGTCTCGTTTATTTTCATCACACTGCTGCGCCATCGACAGCGTCGATGCTGTCGCTAGACAAAGCCCCAACCACAACTTATTTTTGAGCACCCGGCACTCCCTCCGAGACATCGCTCGGTTTAATCACCGCCTTATTGGCACTATCTGGACCTCCGTTCGCTGGAACCTGAGCCTGACGAAGCGAAGCAAGCGTCTGCTCCCACTCCCACAACGCGGCACGCGCTTTGGGCAGAAACGGATTTTCAGGTTCCGACAAATGGATAAAACTACGCATATGTCCCATCGCCACCTCATAATCCGCCAGCCGCTCATAACCTAGCGCGGCTCCATAATAGGCATTGCTCTGATAAGGATTCAGCTGACTGGCATAATTAAAGGCATTGATAGCAGCTTCCACCTCACCCATTTCATACAGCACAAAACCCAGATTAACATAGCCTTCGGGTAATACTGGTGCCAACTCAACCACCATCTCCAGCGCTTTACGAGCCTGGGGATACTTGCCTTGACGCATCAGGTTCGCACCATGCTCGAAGAGTACTCGTATCTGTTGCAGACGCTGGGCTTGTCGCCGGTTCTGATCACCAATATTGGCGTCTAAACGCCATTGCTGGCTATCGAACAAGGGAGCTTTCAAAGCCCCCTCTTGTTCGTTTTCCCGCCCCTCAGCTGGACGATTGAACGACTCTTTCTGAGCCGTCGTCAAGGTCCAATCACCCGGCAACTGCCGGATAACCAACCCCAACCCCAAAATCAGCAAGACTGCTACCAACAACACCAGCGCACGAGGTAGTCTTTTAGACGAGCGAACCTGGGTACCTGCCGTCGCCATTAGCCAACCACCTCGCGACCAGATGAATAACCGAGCGAGCCCGCCGAGCGACACAACGAAGGCAATGCTCTGCCAATAAACCAAAAGCTTGCAATCAATCCTACCGCGCCACCACAGCCCATCAACAGCATCGCAGCCATCTCGCCAGAAGAGCCAAATACCTGATCAGACGCTGCCAATTTTCGGCCAACCCCCATCCAGCCCGATATCGCCAACCCCATTACCATCAACACCACCCCGGCCGCGTAGGTTTTTAACTGCCTCTGCACGCCTTTCCCCCTTCGCAACAAACCAAAAAAATCACAGATTAACGCCATAAAAATCAAGTTTACAGCACCGGTGGTAGCATGATAATGAGCGGGCACCAACAGGCTATCACCTCGAATCATCGCTCCTATTACAACGCCTAACAAAAACAGCACCATCGACAAACCCACCGCCAGCAAGCGCCCATCGATGATTAGCCGAGAGCGAATCCCATTGGCGCTCAACATTGACCACGCCAGCAACAGCATCAATCCCAATATGGGCAAGCTAAACAACCGCATCCAGATAGAAAAAGCCTCTCTATATTGAGAGGTATCGGGCGACCAAGCTACAGCGATCATCAACGGAGCAGCGATAACAGGAAGCATCAATAGCAAGCCGATACGATAACTCGTTCGCTGTAGTAAGTGCGCCCGAGCACTATTGGGTTGTAACAGGTAAAACCAGCCTCCCAACAACGAACAAAGATAAACCGCCTGCAAACTATGCCCCGCCCCCCAAAATAACAGTTCGGCTTGCTGCAGGTTTAACGGTAACGGCGAGAGTCTCCACCAAGCGACTAACTGCACCGCAACCGTTACCAAAAACGCCAACAGAGATAATCCAAATGCAGCTTGAGGCAGCGAATCAACACCAACACGTAATGAAAGCTGCGATACCCTTGGCACCGCAACCAAGGCCACCGCCGCCACAAACGTCCCCAAACTGGCTAGGTACAACGGAGCATCGAGTATCGGAATATAGTTGCTAAGTAACGGCCGCCCCTGACCAAGCAGGATCGATGACAGCAGCCCCACCCCCGCACCAAACAGCAACCCTAGCGCCAACCGATCCAGCCAAGCACGTTTACTGGGAAGGTGAAATAACCACATCAAAGAAACCATCGATAGCCCCCATACAACGATGGATAGATCGACATGAAACACTAACACTCGTGGAAACCACCCCGACACAGGCAACGCGTCGGACAGCATCGGCATTTTCAAAAACACCAACGCTAAAGCCATCAAATTGGCCAGCAAAAACACACAGAGTGCGAACAGAATCCAGTTACGAAACAATTTTCTCATCAACTAATATAACGCTCATTCAGATATCGAAAGGGATATCGATCTCACCGATTGTCGCCTAACCTAGTTTGCCGCTATAGTGGCGGCTGACTTTATCACATCACATAGACTTCATGACCGTCGAGTTTGAACAGCTCATCCTGTGGGCAGCCCTCATTATATACGTACTAGCAGGATCTCTTGCGATCGTCAGTACGCTGTTCCGTCATCGCTTGGATGATTTTTTCCAAGGCATTCTCTGGCTCGGACTCGTTACCCATACCCTCGCCATCGGTTTACGCTGGATACGCCTCGAACACGGCCCATTTCTGACGATGTTCGAGATTCTTTCGAGTAACATCTGGAGTGTGACCCTGTTCTTCGCCCTGACCTATTGGCGGATACCGACAATTAGACCTGTCGCCGCCTTTTTCGTGCCCTTGCAATTTATGATGATGGGCTGGCTGTTGCTGGCGACCCCCGGTGAGAGCATTTTCCCGCCCACCTACGACACCATCTGGCTTTATATCCACGTCAGTTTTGGCAAAGTATTTATGGGCGCGCTGGTGGTAGCCAGCAGCTTGTCCGCGATCATTCTTAGCCGCAACCTGAAGCGGCCGGCTCAAACCTTTGCAACGCTACCTAATAATGAAAGTCTAACCGAACTGAGCTATCGCTTTATGGCACTGGGACTGATTTTTCAGTCGCTGATGCTGGTCGCGGGGGCGATCTGGGCTCAAGATGCTTGGGGCCGTTACTGGGACTGGGATCCATTAGAGAGCTGGTCCTTCATCTCCTGGTTATTGATGGCGCTGGCATTGCATACAAGGATCACCTGGAAGCTCCCCTATAACCTGTCGGCGGCTATGGTCTTAGTGGTATTCGTGATAGCCTTCCTCACATTCTTTGGCGTCCCGTTTATCTCGATGGCCCCGCATAAAGGTGCGGTCTAATACTGGCGCTGACTGAGCAGAATTTACAATATTATCAAGGAATCATCATGGCACTGAACAAGGCGTTGATTGCAGCAATTGTCACCGGACAAGTTTTAATCATGAGCGGTTGCTCCGACTCTCAAGAGAGTTCAACTCCCGCCGCAACACCCACCAGCCAAACAAGCGACCCTCATGCGGGTATGAACCTTCGACTGGCGGCTAACCAAGGTAAGGTTCTGCAAAGCACCACTGAAGGCAGCTACACCTACGCAGAGGTTGAGCAAAACGGTAACACCTTCTGGATCGCTGGCAGTGAAGCCGCGCTCAAGCCGGGTGATATCGCGACCTGGGGCCAAGCTCAAGAGATGAAAGATGTTCATAGCAAGGTTCTCGATAAAACTTTCGACAGCATCTATTTCGTCACCAGCATGTCGACCAATCAAGCCCGTACCACCATCAATACCGGACAGCAGCAAGCAGCCGTCAACCACGGTAACAGCGGCAAAGTCATCAGCGCTCAGAACGCAGGTGGATACGTCTATCTACAGGTTCAAACCCATGCCGGTGAGCGCTGGGTTGCCGCACCTCAAGCCCAGATTGAAGCGGGCCAGAGCGTAACCTGGAGCGGCGCCTCGGTAATGCGCGGCTTTACCAGCAAGGCGCTCAATAAAACCTTTGATGAGATCATCTTTGCCGGACAGGTACGGGTGACCGAAGACATGGCGATGCCGGTCAGTGCAGCGCCTGCTGCCACTCAGGGCAAGGTCATCAGCGTCAAGAGTGGCGGCGGCTACTCTTTCGTTGAAGTAGAAACTGCCGGTGGCAACAAGTGGGTGGCAGCTCCCCAAGCTCAGGTTGCGGTAGGAGACACCATTAGCTGGTCGGGTGCCAGCCTGATGAGAAACTTTACCAGCGCCTCGCTAGACCAGACGTTTGATGAAATTCTGTTTGCTGGCGGTATCAACAAAGTCAACTAAGACCATTTAGCGATGCTGGCAACAGCACTTCAACCAAGACAACGCTGGCTATCCGTTTTTGGGCTGGCGTTGTTTTTTGGTTACCTGCTATTTAATAGCCATTTCTACTGGCAGGGCTACCAACTAGTCGAGGCAGGGAAAGAGCCTCGTTTTACCGACTACACCTCGACCTACGCTGCCTCTTTATTACTGCAACGCGAGCCTGCCGCCAACCTCTACGTGACTGAGCGAATGTTCGCTGCCGAGGTGGATGCCGCACATGCGGTCTACCCCGGACAGCTGACTCAACAACAAGCAGAGGGTCACGGTTTTGCCCGCTGGCTCTATCCACCTATTTTTGCGCTATTTTGCTTGCCTTTGGCACTGCTGCCTTATATCCCATCGTTAGTAGCTTGGCTAAGTATCACCGCAATACCCTACATCGCCACACTAATCCTGACACTTCCTAAACGTAGCGGATTAATACTGGTCCTTGCCGCGCCCCCCACCTTCTACAACATCCAATACGGTCAGACCGGCTTTCTGTCGGCGGGTTTGATCGGCCTCGGACTGACCCTGCTTCGCTCCCAACCGACCCTGGCCGGGGTGCTGATTGGATGCGCCGCCTTTAAACCCAGCCTCGGCATCCTCATCCCGATTGCGCTAGCGGCAGGCGGCTACTGGTGGAGCTTTACCACCGCGACATCCGTAGTCATCAGCCTGATCGCTGCCAGCATCATCGCTTTTGGACTCGACCCCTGGCTCGCCTTTATCGGCACCTCGGGTTATAGCTTCGACGGCTTCGGTCGTAACCTGTACAACTTCAAGGCGATGGTGACACCGCTAGGTGCCAGCCGCATGCTCGGAGCCAGCATCAACACCGCCTGGATCATACAGTCGCTGGCGGCGTTACTCTCGGTGATCGCGGTTATCTGGGCCTGGCGACAACCTGCCGAAGGCCGGTCAGGCCTGCAAGCCAGCGTGCTTTGCTGCGCCTCGCTGTTATTCACGCCGATGGCTTATCTGTACGATATGGCACTGATTGTGCCTGCGGCGGGTTGGTTACTGGCTGATATGCTCCAGCGCGATTACCGTCGTTACGAACTAACGGGGCTGATTCTGGCCATGGCGATTATTCTGCCAATGTTCGAAATTGCCCACCAAACCGGCGTGCAACTAGGGCCGCTGCCAGCGATGATACTGATGCTGCTATCCCTAAATCGGTTGAAGCGTTTCAGCCCGTCTGCGGCATCAAACTCACAACCTCGGTCCTAGCCAGCATCTCAACGGCAGCGGTACAAACCTGCTCGGGTGTGATCAGCGCCATACACTGATTATCACGGCAAAGCGTCAACCGATGATTAGCGGCCGACACACAGGGTGAACAACTCAGTCCCGCGCGTAGCACCCGGTTATTGCCTAATGGACGATACAACGACGGTGTCTCCGGTCCGAACAGCACCAGTACCGGCATCGAGGTCACGGCAGCAAAATGCGCCGGCCCCGAATCGGGAGTCACCATCAACGCGGCTCTTCGATACAGATACGGTAACTCGGCCACTTGAAGCTGCCCCGCCATCGAACGACAGCGATGGTCATCGACCAACTGCTCGATTCGACGCGCGACAGCCTGCTCCTGCTCACTACCGCACAACACCACCCGCAACTGCGGATCATGCGCCAACAGCATGCGGCACAAACTCACTTGCGAGGCTGTCGGCCAGTTGCGCTGCGGAATCAAATCAGAGGCGCCGACATTAACCAATACAATAGATTGGCTGAGCAACAGCTGAGGCTCCACCGCCAAGCATGCAGCCAGACTTTCATCCAGGCCTCGTTGACACGCCGGGTCATACTCAAACCGGCTTGGCTGCGGCAACGCAGCTTGTACCGGAGACTTGACGTAGGGCCGATCAGCTTCTGATAGCCCCTCTACTAGGGTTTGATAGTTGTGGGCCATGTGCAAATGCGCGTTGTAACAAACCGGATAATTAAATACCGTTCCGCGGTACAACCCCTCATTGGTCCCCCGATCAAAGCCCACTCTTATTGGCGCCCCACTTAGCACCGATAACCAACCACTAAAGCGCGAGAACAACTCCATATCGATAACGGCATCGAAGTGATGCTGCCGACACCAACGCCTGAAACGCCACACATCTAACAACAACAGCCGCAAACGTTGATCTCGAATGACGAACACTTCAGTTTGTTGCAACCAAGGCAGCAGACTCAGGCAGGCCGCATTACGCTGAAACAGACACAAACCGATCTTCACGCCCTGCTGATCTTGCAGCTTTCGCAGCGCGGGCTCGGCTAAAACAAGACTTCCCATCTCGGATAACAGCAACACCAGAACATGCTTTGGCTGCGACCTGCTCTGATTAAGGCCAAGCAAGCGTTTTATCCGCAGCCAGCCACTGATCAACGCCAGCAATGGAATCCCCAGCCAGCGATCAAGTCGACGCATCCGCTTAAGCGGTATCATGATGATGCTCCGTTAACCCCAAACGAGCAGGCTTAGTGGAAAACGACCGGACGATGTAACGGCCATAATTAAACAGCCGTTTCCATGCAGCCCCGGTCAAATACCAACGCCAACAACTGCGTAGATGACGAGCAATCCAAGAGAAGCGGACGTAGAAACTCCGATAGAGGCGCTGCTGATCCGCTAGTGCTCGTAGCGTCTCAGCATCGCTATCGCACCCGATTAATCGATAATGAAACTGATTTGTCGCAGCCTCAACCGGCTTCGCCACCAAACTAACATCGGGATAGGCAGTAAACAGCTGCAACTGTAGATAGTGCAGCGGCAGTTGCTGCAACAGCGATCTACTCTGCGCTACATCTTGCTCGGTTTCACCCGGCAACCCGACCATCATCAGCCCCAGCGCAGCAATCCCGTGACGGTTCATCATCAGCACACCATCATGGGTTTGCTCAAGCCAGCGCAAACCCGAGCGTGACTTGCCTATCTGCTCAATCTGGCGCGGCGATCCCGACTCGATTCCCAGTTTCAATAACACCGCACCACTGCTTGCTGCCGCATTGACGCGCTCGCTACAGAGTTCGTCGGGACGAGCATTGGCCACCCAAGGCAATGCGATGCCCGCTTGCCGGATGCCATCGCACAGCGCTAAGAAATGTTCCTTATGGCACAGCAGAGTGTCGTCTTCAAATACCACGCCTTCGACTCCAGAGGCCTGCAGCGCTTTTATATCGGCCACCACCTGCGGGACCGAACGCAGCCGGAGCGAACGCCCACTCGATTTGCGAACCAGCTCGGTACAGTGATGACAATCGTAGGGGCAGCCCCAAGCGGTCTGCACATAACCCCAGCGGCGGATCGCACGACCCGGGACTGGAAGCGAGAACGGGTAATCCAACAACTCTTGCGGTTCAAATACGATGCTCGGCAACCGATCGGGCGAGTCGACCTGGCCGATCACTCCCTGCTGTAATCGCTGCCGGTATTCGGCCTTTAGCTGAAGCAGATCTTTGTCTTGTTGCACGTGCAGCAGCAACTCAGGTAGCGCCAGCTCAAACTCTCCCAGCAAGGCAAAGTCCCAGCATGCGGGCAACGTACGAAGCGAATGGACCTGATGCCCCACTGCAATGGTCACAACCCCTTGTTGCTGCAGCCGCTGCGCCAAGGCCTGACTCTCATCGATACAACCACTATCGGCTTTTAACACCGCCACAGCGGGCAATGGCTGAGCCAACCGCTGTTCTGCTTGAGGCATCCACAGATCAATCAGTTCAACGGGACAACCCGCATCTCGCACCTGCTGTCGCACCCAGAGCAGATCCAACGGCGCATGACGATGTCGTGGATGCTCGCCATCCAGGCGCTGTTGATCCACCCTAATCAGCCAAATAGTCTGCGACTGAGAGCCATCGGTTATCCGGCCAAATGAACTCAACTCATTATCCAAGCACTACTCCTGCTGTAACCAGGGACGGTTGGCGTATTTATTCCAAAAGTGCCAGGCGATGCTGACCACCGCCAACAAGCACGCCGCCAACAGCCAATGGCGAGTCGGATCATAAAATATTGAATAGCCCATCCAAGTGGTCAGCCCCAAAAACACCAACACGCCATCGCTCAGTTGCAACTCGTCACCGGGTTGAAGCACCACCCTCTGCTCATCGACCCTGACCACTAGCTGGTACGTTTTCGGTAATCGAAAGCGTGAAGGGGAATCCTCCGATAATATAGGATCATCAAATTCGAGCTGCATCCAAAGCATTTGCTTTGAGCCTGCAGGCGTCCACTCGGTCGATTGATTAAACTCATGCTCGGGCCAGGCGGGCAGATGAACCACGCCGTTAAGCACTTGCCCCTGAGCATCACGCCACAAGAACTTGGGCGCAAAGCCTTTGTTAAAAGATGTATAAAAACGATACCCCTGTAGAAGCAAAGGTACCTGGTCACCAATCACCGCCATCTGCTCTTCACCCTCAGAGTTCTGCCAGCGGATCTGATTGGAGGTATGCCGACGCGATGGACCCGGAGCATAATCAATCTCAAAGCCGACATTGATGAAGCGCAACTCTTCAATATGCCAGGGATGCAGCAGACCGGCACGCGGTTCGTTCACCGAGCCATCGTATACAGCACCCACCGCAACCTCGGTCCAGCCCTTCATATTCATCAGCTGGCCGATACCGATTAGCAGAGCGATCGCCAGCAGTGCGATATGAAACAACAACAACGCAGGTTGGGCACGAAAACTAGGATTGGTGATAATAGCCGCGATCAGGTTAAACGACAGCATCGCCAATGGTGGAACCAGCAACCACAGCGCCGCGTCGTTCTGCTCGCTCAAACCTGCAAAGTGATACGCCAGATAGACCGACAGCAGCAGCCACAACAGGCAAGCCAGGGTCAGTTTTAGCGACGCTAGAAAAGTCAAAAAAACAAATCGATTAGAGGACTGCATCGTGCCTTAGTTGGGGTTACCGCAGCTTTCGGTCATCCAGGTTTTGCCCGTTTCACCGCCACGCTCACCACAATTACTCTCCGACCAACTACCACTCTGGCTAAAGCTGAGGACCATCAGGTAAGCATTTTGGTAGAACGGTGCGCAGGTAAAGTTGACACTTTTTTTGGTTCCCGAGCTATTGCCGACGCATTCGGGGCCGACATCGTTCAGGTTGACCAAAAACGCTTTATTCTTCCAACCGTGCGGCAGTGCTACGTGGCACCAGGTACACTTTAAATTGCTGATCCTATCGACGTGGTAGTCGTGCAGATCCCCTTTATCCCCATTATCATTGAATCCCGAAGAGGTATCACCGGATCCAGAGCGGTAGTTGGTATCATGGCAGCGGAAACAGAGCGCATTGGTTGGGGTCGGCTCGGTAATGGGGTTCCAGTCGCCTTTCAGCACAAAGGGATTGCTGGAGCCATGCGGCCCCCAGGGGTTATCACCAGTCGGCGCCGATGTACCATCAGCGGTGTTATTACCGTGGCAGTCGGAGCAATACATGGTCTGCGTTCCAACGGCTCCATTCCAAGGCGACTGCCACTGATCAGCTGCGGCATCACGCACACTGGTAGTTCGTCCTGTCGGCTTCATCACCGGATGCCAAGAACGGTGGTTATTCGACTCATAACGGCTATCGACCCCCCAACTCAGAGGGCTAGCGGTTCCTTCGCCTACATGCCCCGACGGTGCCTGGAACTCCATCGCCTGATTGGTCACCTGGGTGACGCCATTAACACCGCGAGATCCACCATTTGCCAAAGTATTAAGATCAGGCGGATTGGTGCCGAAGGCGTAGTTAGAATGGCACTTCATGCAAACCTGATATTCACGGGTCACAAAGTTGTAACTATCTGGGTCGGTGTTCCACTGGTAAGTCGAACCATTGATGGTGTCATCGATAACGCCGCTGGGAACACCCTGTTTGGTCGTAAAGGTGATGGTGTTGATCACCGCAGACTCTGGACTGAAAACATCGCTGGAGTACTGCGGCTCAACACCAAAGGCACCGGTCAGTACGCCCGATGCGATATTGGTATGGCCTGCTGCACTGGCACTATCACTGTGATCATGGGTCGGTTCCGTGTCGGGCCCACTGCCCTGATAATTATCGATACGTTGGGTTTTCTTAACCCGGTGCGGATTATGGCAGTCGGTACACTCTGCATGACGAATATTCAGCTTCGCGGTCGCCTCGGTAAAATCCTTATCGACAATCTCATGGATCTCTTCGGTTGTATCCTCCTGATGCGCGGTCTCGATCGGCATATGGTAAGTGGAGGTAAAATCGGTACGAATATCGGGTACATCGTTGCCGGCAACATCCTGCAACGCATTCACGCCTCCTTTTGGGCGGTGACACTGGTAACAGGTCTCCTCGATAGCCGAATTATCCTGGCTCGTCCCGGTAGAGCCTTCGCGCAACAACCTTCTCGAACCCTGTTTGCTATGGGTATCGTGGCAGTTCAAACAGCCGGCTTGCCAGACCTCGGTACCAGTCGGGAACTCGCGTAGGGTAGCGGCTGAACTTTCGTAACGCTCATCTGCAACATCGCTACGAGCATGCGCCGAATCTCCCCAGCCAGTCTTATCGTGACAGGCCAAGCAAAGAATATCGTTATCTTCATTAAACAGCCCATCGGTAGGCTGAGTGGTGCGCTGGAAACGATTGGTACGCAAGAATTTGATATTGGTCGCGCTGTCTTCGGCTAACCCGGTAATATGCGGGTCGTGACAGGTCGTACACTGCAGCTTGGCACTGTCCTCTGCTGTTCCTTCTAGAATAAAGCGAGGCTGATCGGCCACCCCACTACTCCCTCGAATGCCCACCTGCGCCCCTTGGCCATCGACATCATTACTGGGATTAACCAGTTCACCATCAGCCGTCGCCAACGCCGTGTTATAAACCAGCGAGATGGGGTGATCATTGGTCAGATCGGTACCCAAGTTACGGGTATAGCCATCGCTCCCAACAGGCATCTCGCCGCCCGCCTGAACTCCCTGCATCGAGATAGACTGATTGGTACTCCCCTCGAGTACATTGACCTGACCAATGGCCAGCGTGCCATCATGACAAGACAAACAGAGTTTAGAACTGCCCCCTGGCGTATCGTCAATGGTGGCTTGAATTGAGGCAGAATCGTATTTGGTGTAGGTATCAGAGCTAAATTGACGGTTCCATAACGGCGAGGCAACCGATGCATCCAATGTTGCCCCGTGTGGGGTATGACAGAAAACACAGATCTGCGACGTGCCACTTGCCCCGGTATCTGATTTAACCGTCCCCCCTCCAGAGGTGGACAGATTATGTTTGGTATTAAAAATATCCGACGTGCGACGACTATCTATCGAATCAGCCGCTCCCACCAACGTGACAAAGCTGAGTCCGAGCATGAGGGCAAAAACTCTTACTTTGAAGCTACTCATTGCGACTCAGCACCAGCTTGAGACAAATACTGAAAAATAGACACTCGCCCGTTCATCATATCTGCCACATAAATTCGGTTTTGCTTATCACTCCACACCCCCGCCGGTAAAAAGAACTTACCGGCCGTTTGTCCTGCTCCGCCAATAGGTAACAAAAAACGGCCGTTTTTATCAAATATTAACAAGTGATCGTAATAAGATTCCACCACGTACAGATTACCATCGCCATCTAATGTTACACCTTTTGGCCTAACTAGATTGCCAATCCAAAGCCCGCGCTTACCAAGGGTCAACACCGACCGCCCCATTTCATCAAGCGCCTGAACCCGGGCATTGAGTGTATCGGTAACAAATAGCTGCCTGTCTGCAAACCACAGATGTACCGGTGAATTGAAGTTGCCCGGTTTATCTCCAGAACTCCCCCAAACATCGATCAGCTCGCCAGCATCCGAAAACACTTTAATATCATCGCCATGGGTATCCGCAACAAATATACGCCCCAACAAAGCATCTCGTGCGATTCCCGTCGGACGTTTTAAGACATCTTGGCCGAACTTAGCTACAAATAACCCGTTTGCATCCAGCTCGATGACCGCACGATCTTCGGCATCAACGATCAGCACATGCCCTTCGCGCCCTTGGGTAATCCCAATAGGCTGAGTAAAGAATTGACCTTGTGAATATTCATTCCAGCGCAGAAAGATGCCTGTGGCGGGGTCAAACACAAACACGGCACCCGCACCGACATCGGTAACATAAATACGCCCTTGAGCATCAACCATTCCGGATTGAGGCCGGACCAAGCCTACCTTCGCATCCGGCTCGAATCCGACCCCGGCGATAATCTCGGCTATCAATTGGACACCGCGCGATTGTTCTAATTCGTAACCATCTTCGCCAATCAAGTCTCCCACGTACTGAAATCGGGGTGATGCGGGAGGAAGCGGCCAGACGGATTGACCATCAGAAACAGGAAATTGGAACCGAAATTCATTCTCAGGCGCGACAGAGCAACCCACTAGCCACAGCAGCACAAACGCAGCCAGCAGGCCTTTGAGATAAAAAACATCTATATAGGGCACGTTACGATTAATCATACTCAATAGTTACCAGATACCAGGACCTGAAGTTCCGTGCCCCCCATAAATTCTTGTTTTCAAGCCAGGCTTACCGGAGTGACAACGGTCACAATGCTCGGTACTCCAAGCTATCTCTCCATTGTGGCACATGCCGCAATATTGACCATCGATGATCTTCCCCATGGTGATATCGTTGGCACCTACACGCATCTCAAAGCCAAGTTCTGAATGACAAACTTTGCAGCGAAACCGAATCCGATGAAACCAATGCGGATAGATCACCGGACGCATACCGTTTTTCTCAGCATAGCGGTTTAACACCACATCGGCGTATTCGGCCTGAGCAGCGGGCATGATGACGGTGTTTGCCGTTACCGCTAGTAAACCAGTAATCCCGACTCGCACCAACAACGCTTTAATCTTCATATAGATACCCAAGACGTTATTCATTGATCCCAATGACCTCTTGCTGCATCACAGGTTTAAACGGCTTACCAGGTCCTTTTTGAGCGCCGTACTCACCGGTAAACGTTCTCCTAGCCTGACTATGACAACGGCGACATTCGGTCAACGGAAAAGCCACCGCGCCATGGCAGCGACCGCAATACTCTCCAGCCAAAATCGCGAACATGTTGACTGGGTTAGCACCGGCTTTTTTCTTAAACAGCCAATCGTGGCAGTTTGAGCAATCAAGCCACTGGGTATGCGCTTTGTGTGGGAAACGGACCATCGGCATTTGCGAGGTCTTATCCATAATAATATCCAGATCCAACACTTCGATATGGGTATCAGGAAAAATATTGGTGCGGGGCACGATCACCCCTTGCTCCAAAGCTCGTACCCAATCAACCTGATTACCGATAGTCGGGAAGTCCTTCGGAAAGGCCGCCATCGCCTCACCCGGTTGCTGCAGTTCGCCCAAGGCTGGGTTACCCGGATCATGCAAATCATCATCCGCTAACGGCTTCCATGTACGCCCCTCAACGCTCCCCCCAGAAGGGGGCTGAGGATTCGCGGCCCAGGCTGCCATGGACAACAACAAACAAAACCCTATTAGATATCGCATTTTATCTCTCATACACCAACAAACTGCCTGTTTTTACAGAAGAATCGCTGTCCGCATCTTATCAGAAGGCCATTTCCCCACCAAACCTAAACAGCCCTATTCAAAACCCTAATATTCTTTTTGACTCGATTCTATGGAATAATTCGACCTCTTTTTTGAACAAAGAGCGCGATTGGCCACTATGTTTAAACTTCCAGCACTCCCTATGCCCCCGATAGCAGTCCCTCGCCTTCCGTTACCAGAGAACATGTTACAAAAACTATCGTTAACCGCGATGCGCCAAGCTGGCCGAATTCCATTCCCGCTACAGCGGAAATTACTTCTTAGCCTGATGCACCAGGCCTTTCAAGAGCCCATAGAAGATGGCGACTTTGAGTTTCTGGAAGGAAAGTGGCTGAAGGTAGAAATCAGCGACTTGCAGCTCAAATGGTTTTTCAGTTTCAGCGAAGATGAAGGCCTGATTGCCAGTCCAGATGAGTTAGAAGATGCGGCGATCCGTGGAGAGCTGAAAGAGTTTCTGTTACTTGCCACCCGTAGCGAAGATCCCGACACGCTGTTTTTCCAGCGACGCTTGATGATCGAAGGCGACACGGAAGTGGGGCTCGAAATCAAAAACCTTATGGACGGTGTCGATCACGATAACCTTCCTCCCCTGATAAAGCTGATTCTGACAAGGGGCGCACCTGTGCTCCAAAAAATACTCGGCTGATCCTCAGCCCCTCCTCCCCAGACACAGCAGTCACTCGACTGCTGTGAGCACCCTTCGATAGCAACTTCCCACCAACTCAACGCGTAAAAATACAACCGAGCTTTCACTGCTAAGCCCACCACAAGCCGATGACTATGAATTATTTGCAGGCACACATCGGGGGTAGCGAGTAATCTAACAGAATGAGATATGTCATTTGTAATGCAGCAAGACCAAATGAGATATCTATGTCGGCGCAGAAACTCAGGGAGGCCGGTATGGCTACCACTTATTCAAACAAACAAAACCTCAGCTATTCAACGGAAACATCTAACCTGCAGATCAACCAAGTCGATAGTGACCAAGCACTGGCCTGGATTGAAGCAGGCTGGAACGATTTTTTAAACAGCCCCGGCCATAGTTTGCTTTACGGTTTGCTATTTTCGCTGTGCTGCATTGCAACCATTTACCTCACTCAACAGTTTCCGGGTTTTGTGCTGTCTTTTTTAACTGGGCTGATGTTGATAGGACCACTACTGGCGGTTGGTGCCTATACAGCCGCTTGGCAACTCAAGCATGGCTACTCAGTATCGATAAGAGAAGGCATTGCAATGATCCGCTCAAGGGCCACCAACCTAGGCATCTTTACAGCGGTGATGCTTGTGGTATTGATGGCTTGGATACGGCTTTCCTCGCTACTCTTTGCTATTCAATTCCAACTACTGGAACCTAGTTGGTCTGCATTTGGACAAAAACTGCTTAGCTCCACAGAGGGTTGGCTGATACTCGGCTTTTTTATCGTCGCAGGGTTTTTCTTGGCAGCGGCGGTATTTATCCTCAGCGCCACCTCAATCCCGATGATTATAGATCGCAACACGAGTGCCGTAGACGCGGTACAGGCCAGCTATCACGCAGTCATGGCGAATAAAAAAGCGATGAGCTTCTGGGCATTTATGATCGTTGTGCTATGCGGGATCGGCATCACCACTGGATTTGTACTGATGACAGTCATATTTCCGGTGCTCGGTTACGCCACGTGGCATAGTTACCAAGATCTATTGAAACAGGTTTGACTGGGAGGCCACCAATATACCGTAGTATCGCAGCAGCCTGTTAAGACCGGCTTCTGATAACTGTACTACTCGACAGGCTGACACTGGCCAACTGTTTCGAGCGAAACGCCCGGTGGCGTTGATTTAATACTGCTGTAGC
Source organism: Halopseudomonas sp. (assembly GCA_036960405.1). GTDB lineage: Bacteria > Pseudomonadota > Gammaproteobacteria > Pseudomonadales > Balneatricaceae > Motiliproteus. Next base: position 19,427 of record JBALWS010000020.1, read on the forward strand.
GTAGGTCCTGTCGATTAACCGTAAAGCTGGCGCTATCCACACCACCGACGATGACATTTTTAGCCTGGCGGTCAAGCTGATAACGACTATCGTCGATCGTCAGCGCGTAACCCTCAACAGCGTTAACCGAACCGGTGCCACTCTCGGTATCAAAACGTAGATCGTAGAAGCAGCGGCTTTGCGGACAAGCACGCGTCTCGGCTTGGCTCATGTAGGCAGCATTGAATGAGGCTTGCGTATAGACGCAGCGTAATGCTATCGGCTCAGCCATTGCTAATGAAGGCAGGCTGGCTGCCAAAAACAGACTACATGCTGTGAGTTTGCTCATTGTTAGCACTCTTCTCCTTAAAGTGTCGCTCGGAATATACACCGACAGCGCCTGAAGTGCAGGCCTGAGTATTTTTTCTTTATCGGCGCAATGATGATTTGTAGTCCATGGTCAACTCGACGCAAGCAACTATCCAGAAAACTAGCAGGCCTTAGATATGCCGCCCGACTTCAATCAAACCCTTTAACCGGCCCAGTGTTTTTCGCGATAAAACTATCCAACCACTGCTCTACTTCGGCAGAGAGCTCAATAAATTGAAAGCCAAATTCAAACCGATCCTGAGCCGTTCTGCAAAGATGACTCAAACGACAGCGCATATGCATCGGTGTATCACTTTCGAGAACGAATTCAATTTGAACCACGATAGGGTCAAGAATGAGATCGTGCCCCTCTCGTGGATGGTTCAACAATTGCTCCTTCAACGCTTTATTGACGTCAAACATCAAACCACCCGGAGACAAATTCGATAGCTGTACGGTCAGCACTTCACTCTGGGCAATATAAACAGAGGCATCTAGCTTGATCGGTACACGTGGGTGTTGACGACGTTCACTCATAGCTGTCTCTCATTCCCATTTATTCTGAATTGGAATTCATTCGCTGTGAAGAAGCATACGCAGTATATCAGCGACTTAGTTCATAAAAGTCGGCTTAAATTAGAAAAAGTTTAGCCCGCATTGAAATAACATCTACAGCCAAACAACCAGCAGATCGATGCTATAGGAGGCTGCACGGTAGTTTTGCTACAATGGCGCCTTCAATTTTTATCTCACCCTAACGGAAGCCGTAGAAAATGACGAAACACGCTGTTATTAAAGGATTTATGATAGGATTGAGCGCCGCTCTTTTAAGCAGCGCGGTCAGTGCTAACACCTTCAACTTAGGCCTCAACAACGACACGGTAGAAGCAGGTCTAAAAATACCCTTTTCCGCCTCGGGCCAGATCAGTGCAAACTACCTCTACGCAGACGACGAAGGCAAAATCCTAGACATTGGCTTTCAGACGATCCACAACTCCAGCAACAACCGTATTGAACTAGGCGGCAAGCTATTGAAGCTGTGGTCGAAGAAGCGCAATAACGGCCAGGCTTTCGCACTGGGCGGAGCATACCGCATGCCAGTAGCCCCCTCTATCACAGCTGCCATCGAAGCTTATTACGCCCCCTCCGTATTGTCTTGGTCCGGGGTTGACCGTTTCTACAATATCGATGCAAAGCTGATGTATGAAGTGATGCCCACCGCCGATCTTTACCTAGGCTATCGCGACGTTCACTTTAAATTTGATAGCGAATCCGACCAAACCCTAGATCAGAGCTTTTATCTCGGCGCCGAACTGAAGTTCTAAGTCCGCTGTAGTTGCAGACTGTTTCATAGCAACAACGCTAGTTTTTTGGAACAGTCTGCACAGCGCCATCCAACGGTTTTTTCCAACCATGTTTAAAAAAGTACTTAAACATACTGCTCAAAAACCATAAAAAGTGCTTCGAAAAAACGCCCTTATTGGCCTGCTGACAAAGATGCACAGCGTTGAACTGTGGCAGGTACAGCAACCGCTCACCAAACTGATCACGCGCCCGACGGCAGATATCCACATCCTCAAGATACATAAAGAAACGCCCGTCAAAGCCACCGAGTTGCTGATAAAGGTCTGCCCGAAACAATAGAAAAGCACCTGAAGCCCAATCCACTTCCAACGGCTCTGCGATATCTAGTTTGTCATAAGCGGCCGGATTAGCACCGCACAGAAAACCTTGAGCAAAGTCCAACAATGACGGAAACCGCTTAATATTCAGGTCTGCACGAGTGAAGTCCCGATCCTGATATAAATTGATCGTGGCCATACGTGCCTGCCGCTGCTCTACCTCATTAACCACAGCCATCAGGGTATCGGGGTTAACCAACAGGTCCGGATTCAACAAGCAAAAATAATCCTCGGAGCGCATCTCTAATGCTGACCCGCAATACTTAAACACCGCATTATTGTTGGCGCCAAAACCGAGCGGCGAAGTCGATACCTGATAGTGGTACCCATCGACTCTTGCCTGTTCTTGTAGCCGCGCCGAACCTTGATTATCACGGACCACCACTTCCACCCCGTCAATCGCAGCCAACTGTTGTAAGGGGTGGTTATCGGCGATCAACTCTTCGTGTCCATGGGACACTATCGAAACAAACAACCTCATAGTGCAGAGTCCGCCGGTTGATCCGATGAGCAAATACACCGAAGTAGCGGACCCCACCCCTCAACAACGGGGACTCCAGCAGGTACCTGAAAGTCACAGCCCTCAAACCCTTTGCCGGCTGCCAAGGCCTCTATGTTGTCAGCCAGGTCAGCAGGATCATTAGGATCGAAGAAATTAACGCTCGGATAGGTACCCAAGGTTTCTTTAGCATAAGGTAGAGCGGCGGCTAATACGGGCAACGCCAGTGTCTTCGCTTCACTAAGCGGCAGGCCCCAAGTCTCAAGTTTAGAGGGGAACACTAACGCATCGCTCTGGCGGTATTCATCCATCACCTGTTGGTGGGATAAACGACCGATAAACCGGATCCCTTCTACATTCTTTGCTAAAAAAGCAAGATAACGAACGTACAGGCTGTCGTGCTTTGAGACCGTGATTATAATCTCAAAACCATCAAAGCCCCGTCGGTTTAACAATTTAGCGGCAGCAATCAACAGCTCTATATTTTTAAAGGTGCGCGGCAAAGTTGGATAAAACAAACGTACCCGCTTCTTCGTCAGCCCTTCGAGATGGCCTGTTGGCACCCCTGCCCCAGCTGGACCCACCGCACTCGGGCGCGCCACCACGACATTGTTAATATCAAACGTCTGCTGAAAATAATCGCGGATGTGGGACTGCTGAACGAACACCGCTTGGTTAGCGCGTATATTCAACCGGTATAAATAACGGTAAAACATCGAAAACAGGAACACCGTTGGCTGAAAAATCAGGTCTCGAATGCCAGCCCGATAGAAGGGTGTAGGATTGTGGCAGTAGACAAACTGCCGATCGGCCTTAACACGCGGAGTGATATCATGCAGAGCAAACCATACTGCCGGAGATAGGCGCTGGCTGATCCGGTAGCTGGTAATAAATTCAAAGTAGAGACGGCAGAGCCAGTTTTTCTTAGCAGATGGGACCTCGATAAGCTTGACGTTACGATACCTAGGGTAAAGACGCTTATCGTTAACAAGCGCAATAAAACGACAGGACTCTTCTTTTTCGGCCTCGGTAAAAACCGACTTTGCAACCGATAGCGTCCCCCCCTCTACAAGCCCAACGGCACTATAAACAACAATAGGTTTAGACACGCCGACTCACTTATTAGGTAAATATTTTGTTGATGTTTTTTATTAATCTCATCAAAAACAGTAGCAATTGTAACGATTTAAAACGCTCAGTTTTAACTTGAACTCTAAAAAACTCTGTCAGCATTCCAAGATGGTCGGTAGCGCTCAAACCCTCGATTGAAAAACGACCAGAAACAAATGGTGCTCTATAAATAGATGCGCCTTGGTTATACGCCGTTTTGACAAAAAATTGATCTGCTAGAATTGGATATTTATTTGAATAAAGGCCGTATTGATCATGGAGTGACTTTTTTATTAGCAACCCAACCGAATGGCAGGACGCAACCCCCATCATGCCATACAGCCAACCTAACCCTGATCTAGGGGCAACTGTTTTTCCGCCAATCAAGACAGAAGCGGCAACGAAATCTGGTAACGACGAAGGTTGATGCAATGTGTTTTTAAAGTTCTCTATAGCATGGCTATCAAACGTATCATCCGCACCAATCACAACGTAGTAATCACCTGTGGACAGGCCAACACCTTTATTCAAGGCATCGTAAATTCCAAAATCTTTTTCTGATACCACGACTGGGTGCAAATCTTGCGCACTCTTGACAATATCAACGGTGCTATCCGCTGATAGTCCATCCACTACGACCCATTCAAACTCCCGATCAGTTTGTGCACGTAAGCTCGCTATCAGGTCGGGCAAGATCGTTGAAGCATTATAGGTAGCTGTAATGACAGAAATTTTCATCGAACCGGATCATCCATACTCGATAAATAAGCCTCTACAACCTGTGATAATCCCTGCTCCAAACTGAAGGAGGGCTTCCAGCCCAACTTACCCATCCGAGAGATCTCTAGACATTTACGGTAGGTACCGTCGGGTTTGGAGGTATCAAAGATCATCTCGCCCTGATACCCAACGATACGAGCTATCAAGCCCACAAGCGCAGAGATCTCTACATCCTCTCCAGACCCCACATTGATATGAGATAGCATTGGTTGAGTCAACGCTTGGTATTGGTCCAACTCGGTATCCATGACACAAACACAAGCAGATGCCATATCATCAACATGTAGAAAATCGCGCCGAGGATTCCCGCTTCCCCACACTTCTACAGATGGATCTTGCTCGAATTTGGCTTTGGCAATGCGCCGAATTAAAGCAGGCACCACATGGCTATTGTCCGGGTGATAGTTATCACCAGGACCATAAAGATTAGTCGGCATGACACTTCGGTAATCCCGCCCATACTGACGATTATAAGATTCGCAGAGCTTGATCCCTGCTATTTTAGCGATGGCGTAAGGCTCGTTGGTGGGTTCAAGTAGGCCGGTCAGCAACGCCTCTTCCCTGATCGGCTGTTCTGACAACTTGGGATAAATACATGAGGATCCTAAAAACAGCAACCGTTGCACACCAGCCAAATGTGCCTGATGGATTACGTTCGATTGGATCATCAAATTTTGATAGATGAAGTCCGCCGGATAGGTATTATTTGCATGAATCCCCCCTACCCTAGCCGCTGCCAAATAGACCTCATCGACTTGGACCCCTGTGAAAAACTTACAAACAGCAGCCTGATTAGAAAGGTCGAGCGACGCACGATCTCGAAAGATGATATTGCGATAACCCTTGGTTTGGAGCTGCCGTACTATAGCGGAACCGACCATTCCACGATGACCCCCAACAAAGATAGTCTTGCTGCAATTGTCAGTCATCACTATTCCTTAGTCGTCATAATAGCGGGGTAGCCGTGTTGCTTAAGAAATGCATGCCTCTTAGCTATTTTGAGATCTTCTACAACCATCTCTGCACACATTTCCTGCGCGGTAATTTCCGGCTCCCAACCTAGCTTTTGCTTAGCCTTAGAGGGATCGCCCAGCAAGGTTTCGACTTCAGCAGGGCGAAAATAGCGAGAATCAACACGAACAATGATATCGCCACTATTAAGAGCAGGCGCTGCATCACCGTCTACCCGGTCAACAATGCCAACTTCATCTATACCCTTACCCTCAAATCGCAATGTCACACCAAGTCCTGCGGCAGACCACTCAATAAAGTCACGCACGGAATACTGTTTACCTGTGGCGATAACAAAATCATCGGGGGCATCCTGCTGCATCATCAGCCACTGCATTCGCACGTAGTCTTTGGCATGGCCCCAGTCGCGCAACGCATCCATGTTTCCTAGATACAAGCACTGCTCAAGCCCTTGAGCAATATTGGCAAGCCCACGCGTAATTTTTCGGGTTACAAAAGTTTCACCACGGCGAGGCGATTCGTGGTTGAACAAAATACCGTTACAGGCATACATCCCATAAGCCTCACGGTAATTGACCGTCATCCAATAGGCGTAAAGCTTGGCCACAGCGTAAGGCGAACGAGGGTGAAAAGGGGTCGACTCCTTCTGCGGTGTCTCTTGCACAAGACCATACAACTCGGAAGTCGATGCCTGATAAAAACGGGTTTTCTTTTCTAGCCCAAGCAGCCGAATAGCCTCTAGTAAGCGCAGGGTTCCTAACGCATCGACATCGGCAGTATACTCCGGCGATTCAAAACTCACCGCTACATGTGACTGCGCGCCAAGATTGTATACCTCGTCGGGCTGAACTTCTTGGAGTATCCGAGTCAGATTAGACGAGTCAGCGAGGTCACCGTAGTGAAGCACGAAGTTCTGATTTTCTATATGCGGATCTTGATAGATGTGATCCACACGCTGAGTGTTGAAGGAAGATGCCCGGCGTTTGATACCGTGGACTTGATAACCTTTCTCGAGCAAAAACTCAGCAAGGTATGAGCCGTCTTGGCCGGTGATACCGGTGATTAGGGCTTTTTTAATAGCCATACATCAAAGCCTCAACACTCTGTGATTTCTTATTCGCCATAATTGGTCAACTAGACCGCGAAGCATTGCTTTCATCCTGACTAAAGCTGTCATTTCAACCTGAGAGGTAATAACTCTATTTTTCTTTGAAAGCATATCTACAGCTTCACGCAGATCATCTATATATGATCGATAAACATAATTTATTGCTGGTTCCGGTATGGGGTACGCACCTAAATTTGCCGCTAATTGCCCCCCCCATTTCCGAAATAATCGCAGCCCATGAAAGTGCCACAAAACGCTATTGCCATATGGAAAACGGGTTGCATTCCAAGGGGCCATCACAAGTTCTTTATTATCAAGCACATGAACTTGGTTAGCAAAACGCTCAGGCCAATCATCAAGGTATTTTTGATCTCCAAACTTTCCATCTTCATGACGAGCAAAACACCATTCAATGCAACGAAGCTCCCACCATTTTCTAACAACCTCCCCGGCCCGAGTAAAAGTCATAAACTGCACACAATATTGTCCGCTTGAGGCTGATTGATCATGCTCGGGGGCATAGCCATGATCAGTAATTAATACATGTTTTTTTGAGGCTTCAAATTCTATAAAAATTGCATCTGTCTTTTTTCGGAGCCAAACATCTGCATCAAGATAAGTTACTCTAGAAACACTTGAGTCCGCCTCGAATACAAAGCGAGGTGTGAAAGGAGTGAGGGTCCAACAGTATTCGCCTTTTGTTCGACTTGGCTTTACTCTTTTCAGTTCATCGGTTTCCAACACACGAAGCTGAAGTAAATGAACGTTCGGCAACGCAAGATTAGAAAGCAGATCATAAGTTTCATCGTCCATGCACAAAACCCAGAGACGATAATTTGTCAGATGCCGCTCCATTGACATGTGTAACGCAAGCCCTTGCGGTAAGAAAAGGCTATCGAATAGAGTAACGTAATGCTCCATAGTTATCCTTTGAATGAATTAACAGAAGCAATGACACGCTCTATATCAACATCTGACATTTGCGGGTGGCAAGGTAGCGAAAGACAGGTCGAGGCATGGCGTTCGGTGCTTTTCAAACCTGAAGGATCGCAGCGAAAGTCAACGCAAGGCTCTTGTAGATGCATAGGAACGGGGTAATGCATCAGCGACTGAATATTATGCCGTAACAGATGCTCCATAAGCTCCTCACGGCGTTCACAGGTTATTACAAATAGATGGTAGACATGAGCATCAGCCTCTTCAGGCTGACTAAGCATTCGTACTAATGGATTAGCAATATTAAGACAATAGGCGGATGCGATCTGACGGCGTCGCTCGGTAAACTCTGGCAGCCATTTTACTCGTTCAACCAAGATTGCCGCATGAATTTCGTCCAAGCGACTGTTCATACCTAATTCAGGGTGATGATAGCGCTCACTTTGGCCATAATTACGTAACCGAGCCGCACGTTCAGCTAGATCATCATCATCGGTAACCAGCATACCGGCATCACCTGTGGCTCCGAGATTTTTAGTTGGATAGAAACTGTATGCTCCCGCATTCCCAAAACTTCCCGCACCTTTACCCTGCCATGATGCCAAATGAGCCTGAGCACAATCCTCAATCAAGAACAGCTCATACTTAGAACAGAAAGCACGCCACTCGTCCATACAACGAAGCTGTCCGTAAAGGTGAACTAAGACAACAGCTTTAACCTTTGAGCTCAAGCAACGTTTAACACTTTCTAGAGAAAGAAGAGCCGTATCCGGATCTATATCTGCAAGTACGGGCTTTGCCCCTGTACGTAATATCGCAAGGACAGTGGCAAAAGCTGTCATTGGAGTGGTAATAACTTCATCGCCAAGCCCAACACCCAGCCCTCTTAACGCTATTTCAAGAGCATCTAGCCCATTACCCACTCCGACCCCATGAGCAACTCCGCAACTGCTCGCCCACTGTAGTTCAAAGCTAGAAACTTCATTACCAAGCACATACCAACCTGAGTCAAAAACGCGACTTACGGCAGAAAGCATCGCATCTCGAAGAGCTTGAGGCTCCGCCTTGAAGTCATTCATCAAAATCACGAGCTAGCATCCCAATAGTGTGCATGGTGCCTTTGGTAGTATGCGACAGTTCGTAGCAGCCCTTCTTTAAGATCAACTTTAGGCTGCCAACCAAGATCCCGAGTGATTAATGAGAAATCACTGTAATAGTCGCCGATATCAATCGCTTTACGGTCAGAAGGAAAAGGGACGGTTTCAAACTCGCCACCATAACCAAGAGAAGTCATCATTTCAGCCAATATTTTCAAATTGACGACCTCTGAACTACCTAAATTATATACTTTACCATTAGCTTCATCGCTGGATCCTGCAAGCAGAAGCGCGTCAACACAATCGTCGATATAATTAAAATCGCGGAGCTGGAGCCCATCACCAAACACTTTAATCGGCTTTCCTTCAATCAATAAACGCACCCAAATCCCCAAAAAAGTCTGCCGTGCATCTTTCACCCGCATGCAGGGACCATAGGTATTAGTCAAACGCAAAGCGCAGGCTCTAATGCCGTATACATTGTTATACAACAGGTGATACCACTCGCCAGCCAACTTGTTAATGCCATTAACATCAACTGGACGAACAGGGTGCTTTTCATCAACGGGAAGATAGTCAGGCTTACCGTAAAGCTGCCTTGTACTCGCAAAGACAACTTTGATATTCGGGTTCACCTCTCGGCAAGCTTCAAGAATTGACAGCTGCGCCGACGCGTTTATCTCTAGGTCAGTTTGTGGATCAACCATTGAATCAAGGTGACTGGTCTGTCCAGCAAGATTAAACAGGTAATCTTTATCTTGAAGCAGATAAGCCATCGCATGGGGATCACGAACATCACACACGTTAACATTCAATTTATTACGAATACCCTCCACGTTGAACGGGTTGCCACCATACTGTGGAATCAAGCTATCAACCAACGTAACTTCCGCCCCCTGTAAAACAAGATTACGCGCAAGGTTAGAGCCGATAAAACCCAGGCCGCCGGTTATCAATACTTTCGCATTATTATAGTCACTCAATATATTTTCTCCGCTAAAACAACGTGATCTAAATACAAATCAGGATTACCAGGAAGAATTCGAGATAACAAAACACCAACCAAATTAACGGAAGCACAAATCGTCATTATAAAAAATATTTTTATGTATTTTGGAAGCCTAATCGTTATTTTAAATAAATAAGCATTTAACAATTGAAAAACAGTCGAAATATCAGCATTGGTTTTTTTATGTTCAATGAGTAGAAAATTTTGTTTCGTTAGTAGAGCTTTTAGACCAAAGCTTGAGTATCTAGCGAAATCAAAAGGCTGCTCATGCTCATCCCAAACAAAAGGAACGGTCAACAATAGCTTCCCCCCCGGCTTTAAAATTCGAAATATCTCACAAATAAAATGATCTGGATTAAAAACATGTTCAAGTACTTGATTACATAAAACTGAATCAAATGATTCATCTTCAAAAGGAAAAGCTTTGCCATCATAATAATAGTCAGCAACTCCGCGAGCCCTAGATTCGTCACTATCAATGTCTAATCCAATATACTCATCAACAGAAAACAAACTTTGATACGGTTTAGTCCCACAACCTACATCAAGTAAACGTCCACCAAGAGCAGGAGAAACGTCACTCATGGCACGACAAAGACCCGACCGAGCGAAGTAAAATGGATTAACGAAAACACCTAAAAGACCAGGAAAAAAAGCTTGCCGTTGGTAGCATTTTTTAAGCACCCCTATCACCGAATAGCCTCCAACACTAAACCCTTATAATTAAATTTAACTCCATTTCCAGAGGAAGCATCACCTTCTGGACATGGAAGTTCAGAAATAATTCGCCAATTATGGCTAAACAGGTCGACAAACTTAGAATACGAAAAGATCCACATTGGATACCTTGCAGAGTATATAGATTCAGGAACGACTTGAATTGTAATGCAGTCATGATCAAGGTTAGAAAAAGGCGTCCGGTCAATTATCAAACAACTAGCCCCAATATTAGATAAGCGATCCAGGATATCGAACGGCGAATCAAGGTATTGCAATACGCTAGATAACAGGATCGTATTTGGCCTTCGATCAAGATGACATTCATCGATCTCACTATAAAACCGTAGCCCTTCTGATTGGATATGAGTTTGACCGGCCTCTACGTAATGAGGTTGCTCTACGACACTCCAGTCAATCTTAGGAAGAGCCTGTAGAAAAGATAAATTCTGAAAATAAGTACTACCTAAAGAACCACCAAAATCTAGAACATTAAGGTGTCCACTGTTACGTGCAGCCCCCCACATAAGACCAGACAGCAGAGGCCAAGAATAATCAAGTTGGTCAAAGGTGATCGAATCACGCTCATAAGCAGCGTCACCTCTTTTCACCTTAAGGCTAGCGGCCAAAACTTTGTCTAGAATAGCATCGGCATCATACCCACAGCACTCTCTAGAAGCCTCACCCCAAGCAGCATAATCTCCTTCGAAGCGATTACCTCCCTTTCTGAGCCAGCGAAGCAAACCTGACGGCAAGCAAGCCTTAGCAATCTCACGCACTACACCCACCGAAACGGCCTTAGCATCAAATATTTCATCTTCATCAACAATCGCTTAGAACGCCCAGCTTGTGAAGCCCTAAAAAATTCTTCAAATGCAGCTCTACCTTTAAGACAAGGCTCAACGGTAATAGAATTCAAATCAATAGAAGACCGGGCTAACACAGCATCGAATTGACTAGCCTCACCACAGTGAGTCCCACTATTATCGTTACCAATATTGTGAACTAGGCTACGCCCAGGGTAGAGCGTCAGTTTGCCAGCTAGAAAAGCCGAAGCATACCAACGCACCGCCCAAGAATCATTTAACCCATTCACTTGGTCTTGCAGCATTTTTGAATACGGATATGAGCCGTTATAATCGAATTCATTAATTAATTTGTGTTTTTCCAACTCATTAAGCAAAAACTGGCCATCCGCATTAAAACACGCCCAGCCCTTTCGCCAAGTTGCCCAACCCCAACAATCTGCGCCAGGAAGAAAGAACGCCTCTGGCAGCGCCATTGCCATGGGGTAAACGTAGCCATGAATACTCGCAACTCGCTCATCATGTTCATAACGCTCTAGCGCTTGATTCATATAGGTTAAGAAATAAGGGGAGGTAATCATGTCATCTTCTAATACGATGACCCTATCCTCTTTCTGTAGTACCTCAGTAACGCCGCCAATAATCGACTTGGCTAAACCAAAATTATGAGTCCGCTCGCGTACCTGTACAGATTTAAACCCTGTTACTGTTGCTAAATATGCCCGGACCTCATCCACCGCAGACTTCATAACGGACGTTTTAGCCGCATCAGAGTACACAATCAAATCTGAGTCAGATGAAAGAAAATTAGAAGCAAGAGCTTCGATTGTTCGCCGTGTATGAGAAGGCCGATTATAAACAAAAATGGCAATAGGAGCTGTCATTTATTTTTACCTAATTTGAATTTCACTTATTAAATAACAGATTTAAATTTTCTTTAACATTCTCTTTGTCAAAAAAAGCATATAAAACAAAATAAAAAACCGCACCTAAAGCTATTTTAGCAACCAGTAAATTAAAAGTTTTTTCAAGCTCTATAAAACCACCAATAAAAATCACCCCCATTCCCATTGCCGATGCAAACAGGATAGGTTTAAACATAGATAAAAAGTAATCATTAAAACACTTACCAAGCAACCTTCTAACAACAAAAAAATACCAAAGAAATGTCAACATACACTGAAGACAAAGCAGAGCCCACGCAACTGACATCAAGGTTCCATAATAGGCAGCAATATATACAACTCCTGGAACAAAACAAAATATAAGCATATTCCAATAAAGTTCAACATCCGCACGTCCCTTGGCTTGAACCATACTACCACCCGCGTTACCTATTGATCGTATTAGAGAAAATATGGATAAAACCTGAACGACAGGGATTATCGGTATCCATTCATCACCTAAAACAATAGGAACAGCTAACGGTGAGACGACTGAAACCCCTATCAAGACTGGAGCATTTACGCTGGTTAAAATATTAATCATCTTAAAGTAACCGCGTTTCATTCTTTGATTATCAGTTTGAACTAACGACAACACAGGGAACGCCACTCGCGTTAGAATAGGATTAATTTGCTGCACAGGGCGCATAACCAGATTAAACGCCATACTGTAATAACCTAACGCCTGAGGGCCTAATAAGGCACCAATTAACAACTGATCAAGTCTCGAACTAATAAAATTTAAGACCATAGCTCCCGTATAGTGCAGACCAAAGTTTAAGTACCCATCCAAATCTTTGATTGAGAAACGGAACTTTATTCTGAAAAGTTTTTTACCTATCCAGATAAAAGACAGATTACGATAAACCGTAGTAGCGAGCTGCCCCCAAATCAAAGACCACACACCAAATCCAAGTAGAGCCAATTGAACAGAGATGACGACACCAATTAAAGCACCTCCAATCTCTGCATATGAAAGAGACTTAAACAACAATTTCTTTTCAAGCATAGCGCGATATAAATCACCAAATGGGTTGAGTAAAAAGACCAATCCGACAATAGGGATCATATCTGCTAGTACTGGTATGTCATATAGACTAATAACCAACGGAGTGGCGACCACTAACAAGATATACACAAAAAAACTAGCGCATAAATTCAACCAAAACAACGATACAAGCTCGCATTCTTTAGGTTCTGGTCGTTGAATAACAGCTTGAACAAGTCCCATCTGACTGAATACTTGCCCTAAGCCAATGATCACTAACATCATCGCCATGATGCCAAAAATCTCTGGCGACAAGAGCCGGCCTAGAATGACCAAGCGTAGGATATCCATCAAAGCAATGCAGATCATAGATAACGACGTCCAACGGACACCAGAAGCAGCAGAACTACGTAAAGTCATAGAATCAAGCGTATTTTTTTAAACACATTAGGAAAAAGGTAGCCATATAAAATCAACTACTACGCAATGACTCAACAAGATTTTTTGTTTTTTTATAAATCACATCTCTACCCCAATGCTTTCTTATAATTGATCGATTGACTTCAACATCACTTAAGTCGAGCCTGACCCTAGACTCATAATGCAACTCATCTAAATTAAAGACCATTACACCTTGTCTCTTTAAAAACAAGTACACAGGATTTTTCTTATCCAAAAAAACCTTAGCCCCAAGATATAACATAATAACAATATTACCTACAGCCTGTTGTCGGACATGATTCATAACGACAATTGAGCAAGATGAAATCAACTTGATATATTCATCGATCTGCAGAAAATCTACAAGAGGACAAAATCTATTTCCAAAAACAGCTTCACCCTCCCTAATCACAATATCACGATAAACACAATCACCATAACTCAACGGCACAATTATTTTAGAACCATCCATACCAATATTTTTTATCAACTCAAAGGAATCTAAGTGATTATTCGTATTTGTCGCACTATTACCTAATAAGATATTGTCTCCATCAACGTAACCATCACCAAAACCATCCAACCAATCTTCTTCGAGCGTACCATAGTTCCAATCAATATATTTAGGGCACGAAAATTCAATATTTCTTTTTAACAATTCATAATCTTCGTATAAAACAGGAGCAAAACAATCAACCCTATTTAAAATCGACTCTTTATCAACACGCCCTAAAACAAAAGATCTAAGGTAATTCTTACACTTACAAAAAAAACCTTCATCTAACCCCTTAACCTCATATTCATAGTTTTTTGTTTTTGACTTAAGCAAATCACAATCTATATAATCGTAATAATCATAACCCCAACCTATCCAACAAATCTTAACGCCATCACCAAGCAACCTTAGATATTGTAGTTTTTCTGAATCCAAGCCATGCACAAATACAACATCATATTTAGGCATAAAAAATGGGAAAAACCTATAGAGAACCAGAGACCATATTGAATAGATGACTACAGGAGCTTTTTTTATATACCTATTAACCTTAGAATTTGAAAAAGAGATAAAATGATTACCCCCTGGATAGACACTTTCAAAAACCCTGTACGCCATATCAATAAACTTATCATCATGCACTAGATGCAAATTTTTTTTTGACGCCATTACACTATTCTCAATTTCATTTTCTTAGGCTGCAATCATTTCTTTTCAAGAAACAAACGCAAATAAACTTTGTCTCCAAATTCATCGACGAAATATGCATTTCTAAAATCAGCATGTGTCAGAGCTCTCATAATATCTATATGCTCTCTCATAGTCCCAGTAGAATTCAAATCAAGACAACATAACTCATTAAAGTCGTTTATTGAATTGTAGTTACCATTATTTTTTACTTTTCTTGAGCGAAAGCTAAGATTAACTAAGCTGCATATATTTCTCTTTATCAGTACTTTTTCAGCATCTACAACCCTTTGATATAAATCAAACGAAGTATCCATCATAAAAGCTTTAACTTCCGTTTGATCAATAATATCACCGTGATCTATTTGACCATCCATTATATGCAACGTCGCCCCTATTGGTTTTTTGTTTAATATTGAAAATACTTGAGGGTACCACCCTCTATTATATGGATTTAGCCCTGGATGAAAGTTCACACAAATCACAGAGCCTACCAATTTCAGCGGAAATATTTGTTTACAATGAACAGATATTATCAAACAATATTTTTCTTTTGCATTCGCAATAAAATCAGGGTTATTTACATCTACTTCGCAAGCTCCTACCTCTATCATCAATGATGGTTTTTCATTTGATTTAGAATATGCATAACAAAAAAAATCAGAATCAGCACAATCTTGACGCAAAACTTCATCTTTTAAAAAAACCATCAATTCAGAATTGTCAGATACAACTAGAATTTTTTTACTTTTCTCAAGCAAAGCAACCCCCTAAAGATTCAACTATTTCCCTCACTTGTTCATGAGACAAGTCTGAATACATTGGTAAACAAAGCACCATATCCGCAATAGCAGACGCCACGGACAAATCACTCTTGAAAGAGGATGGTAAATTCTTATACATCGGAAAATCAGAGATAAGAGGATAAAAATATCGTCGAGGAAAAACCCCTAATTCTTTTAGTTTTTCATACAAATCATCCCTCGATAACGAATACTCAAGGCCTATTAAAACAGGAAAGTAAGAGAAATTATGTCGTTCAACCGATGAGAATTCAGGCATGGTTAATCCAGCTATGCCGCTTAACCCTTCACTGTATAAGTTATAAATCTCTCTTCGGCTAGAAATACTCTGGTCTACATACTTCAACTGCAGCAACCCAAAAGCGGCATTAACCTCACTCATTTTCCCGTTAATTCCAGCTTCAACCACGGTCACTTCATCAACAAAACCGAAGTTTTTTAGATGGTCGATATGCTGCTTAGTTTCTGCATCTGGGCAAATGATCGCACCACCCTCAAAGGTATTGAACACTTTGGTTGCATGAAAGCTTAATATTGACAGATCACCGTGCCGCAGAACGCTGCCGCCTCCATCCTGCACACCAAAAGCATGGGCTGCATCGTATATGACTTTTAAGTTGTGGTTATCCGCTATCTTCTGTATCGCCTCCACATCGCATGGATTCCCATAGCAATGGACCGGCAAAATAGCCTTAGTACTCGGTGTGATTGCCGCTTCAATTTTGTTTGGATCTAGATTCAATGTATCCGGATCAATATCCACGAATACAGGTTTAATGCCGTTCCATTTAAGTGCATGCGAAGTTGCGACAAACGAGTACGGTGTAGTAATCACTTCGCCCTTAATACCTAGCGCTTGAAGAGCGGTAACCAGAGCAATCGTCCCATTGCAGAACAGGGATAGATACTCGACCCCAAGGTACTCACAAAGAGCATGCTCTAGCTGCTGATGAAACGGGCCTCCGTTAGTCAGTATGCGGCTATCCCAAATCTGCTCTAGGTAAGGGATAAACTCATCTAACGGTGGAAGACTAGGCTGAGTCACATATATCGGTTTCTTGCTCATATTATTCCGTATCAGAAAATACGTTTAAATTTCCAATCAAAGCTTACCTAGAACAATGAATAAACCATTGTCGAAAACAGAGCTATTTTTTGCATTTAAAAAATCTAAAGATGAATCGCCACTAAGCACCGAATACGCAGGTCGTGTAGTCAAAGCCTGATACTCTGAGGTCTTTATAGGCATTACGACAGGCCGACGGGGTATCAATCCCTGTTTTACTGCAGTCTCAAAGATGATTACCGCAAACTCATACCAACTTACAGCCCGATCACCGGTGAAATGGTACGTCCCCCAAGCCTTAAAAGCCGTACTTTTAACCTGTTCAACTAATACCAACACTGCCTCAGCCAAATGCCCCGCATACGTCGGGCACCCCACCTGATCATCCACCACGCGGATTTCATCGCGCTCTTTAGCTAAGCGCAGCATCGTCTTAACAAAGTTATTGCCATATTCGGAAAACAGCCAAGACGTTCTGATTATAAGATGCTTGGCATGCACTGCCCGGATCGCCTCTTCACCAGCCCACTTGCTCTTGCCGTATACCCCGAGCGGATTAACCGGATCATCCGGCTTGTAGGGGATCGTCGCCGTGCCGTCAAACACATAATCGGTGGAGATATGAATCAGCGGGATATCAATCTCAGCGCAAACCTTAGCCAGGTTAGCCGGGCCATCCCGATTGACGGCATAGGCCAATTCTGCTTCGGCTTCAGCACGGTCAACATTGGTGTAGGCGGCGCCGTTGATGACGACTTCGGGGAGATGCTTATACAAACACTCGGAAACGGCTTGTGAATCGGTGATATCTAATCTCTGCCGATTAAGCGCAATCAACTCATGATCACCGGCACGGTCTTGCAAACAGCGACCAAACTGGCCATCGGCACCGGTCAGTAACAATTTCATAGCTGCTTTCCAGCTATATCCAATTCACTCAACAGCAAGCCTCCCTGGTCTTTTCCAGACAACAAAGGTGAGTTTAAGGCCAATCTATAGAGACTGTCGGATCATTCCAGATCAAACAGCCTTCATCAGCAGGGTCGTAGAAATCGGTGCATTTGTATTCAAAATCAGCCTCTTCGGAGAGAACGAGAAAACCATGCGCTAAGCCTGGTGGGATCCATAACTGGCTTTTATTGGTTCCAGACAAGATGACGCCTTCCCACTGGCCAAAGGTGGGCGATTCGGGCCGAATATCTACCGCGACGTCAAATACCTCACCACGTACCACTCGCACCAGCTTGCCTTGAGGTTTGGTCTTCTGAAAATGCAGTCCGCGCAGCACGCCATTAGACGAACGAGAGTAGTTATCTTGAACGAAAGGCATGTCGATACCGTACTCGGCGTAACGCTCTAACTGGAAGGTTTCGAGAAAAAAACCGCGCTCGTCGCCGAACACGTTGGGTTCGATGATTTTGGCTCCGGCGATCGCAGTTTCTTTCACCCGCATTACCGCTCACCTTTAAGCAGCTGCAACAGGTACTGGCCGTAGCCGGTCTTCGACAATGCCTCGGCCTGCTGTTTCAGTGCAGTATCGCTTAACCAACCTCTACGGTAACCGATCTCTTCCAGACAAGAGACTTTCAACCCCTGACGCTTTTCCACTGTCGCGACAAACTGACCCGCATCCAGCAGTGTGTCATGGGTGCCGGTGTCGAGCCAGGCAAAACCGCGCCCGAGCATCTCGACATGCAGATCGCCACGCTCTAAATAGGCCATATTAACGTCGGTGATCTCAAGTTCGCCACGCTCTGATGGTTTGATTCCTTTTGCGATCTCAATCACGTCGTTATCGTAAAAATAGAGTCCGGTGACCGCGTAGTTGGATTTTGGTTGGGCGGGCTTTTCCTCAATACTGATTGCAGTACCGTCGGCATCAAACTCCACCACGCCAAAGCGTTCGGGGTCGGTAACGTGGTAACCAAACACCGTCGCGCCACTCTGCCGGGATGCCGCCGTAATAAGTTTGTCGGAAAAGTGCTGACCGTAAAATATATTATCACCCAGCACCAAACTCACCGGGTGGTCACCGATAAACTCTTCACCAATCAGAAACGCCTGCGCCAAGCCATCAGGACTCGGCTGTTCGGCATAGCTCAATTCGATCCCAAACGCACTGCCATCGCCTAGCAAACGTTGAAACCCTGGCAGATCTTCTGGAGTAGAGATCACCAAGATCTCCCGAATACCCGCCAGCATCAACACCGAAATCGGATAATAGATCATCGGCTTGTCGTAGATCGGCAACAACTGTTTGGAGACACCCCGGGTTATCGGGTGCAACCGGGTGCCCGAGCCACCGGCTAGGACAATACCCTTGTAAGGTTTCATTGGCTGCTCACCTCTCCTGTTTGGCCTATACGGGTCAACTGATAATCGCCCGACAACACCCGCTGCCACCATGCTGAATTATCCAGATACCAGCTTACGGTTTTCCGCAGCCCGCTATCGAAAGACTCTTGCGGCCGCCAACCCAGCTTTCGCTCAATTTTGGAGGCATCAATTGCATAACGCTGATCGTGACCCGGGCGGTCTGTCACAAAACAGATCAAATCCTTATAAGCGCTAACCGCCGCGGGCTTATTGGGCGCCAATTCTTCAAGCAGGTTACACAGTGTCTGCACCACTTCAAGATTGGTCTTCTCATTATGACCACCGATATTGTAGGTTTCTCCCACCTGCCCTTGAGTCAAGACAGTGCAGAGCGCTCGAGCATGGTCTTCGACATAGAGCCAGTCACGTACCTGCTGGCCATCGCCGTAGACCGGTAACGGCTTACCTTGCAACGCATTGAGAATCATATGCGGGATCAGTTTTTCAGGAAAATGGTACGGGCCATAGTTGTTCGAGCAGTTGGTCAGCAGTACCGGCAGACCGTATGTACGCTGCCAGGCCCGCACCAAGTGGTCGGAGCTGGCCTTACTGGCTGAATAGGGAGAACTGGGGGCATACGGCGTCAGCTCGGTGAACAACTCATCCGGTCCGTCTAGATCGCCATAAACCTCGTCGGTAGAGATATGGTGAAATCGAAATTGCTGCCGCCCTGGCACCGACAAACCTTGCCAGTAACTTCGTACTACTTCCAGAAGAGTATAGGTGCCGACAATATTGGTTTCTATGAAAGCAGCGGGGCCTTCGATCGAACGGTCAACATGGCTTTCGGCCGCCAGGTGCATCACCGCATCGGGTTGATGGCGCTCGAACACTTGTTCTAAAGCGCTGCGGTCGCAGATATCGACCTGTTCAAAATGGTAACGCTCGTTATCGGCAACCGCCGCCAGGGATTCAAGATTACCGGCATAGGTCAGCTTATCGACATTGATGACTTGGTGGTCGGTGGCATCGATCAGATAACGAATCACCGCCGAACCGATAAAACCGGCACCGCCGGTCACTAACACGCGCATATCTAGCTACCCTGTCTCGTTCTACACCCATTCCTATAGGCATTGCGACGAGCATACCATAGCCGCCACCGCGCAGCCTGTTATATGGATCAGCGTAGCTACTCAGCCTTATTCGAAAGGCGTGACATCCCCTGCTCCCGCACGGGTGACAGAGATCTCATCCTCGACCATATTGATCACCGACGTCGCTTCCATGCCGCAGTAACCGCCGTCGATTACCAAGTCGACGCAGTGCTGCAGGGTATCGCGGATGTCGTACGGATCGGTCAACGGCTCGCTCTCGCCGGGCAGGATCAGCGAGCTGCTCATGATCGGCTCGCCTAGCTCCTCCATCAATGCCAGCGCGATCGCGTTGTCGGGTACCCGGATGCCGATCGTGCGGCGTTTAGGATGCAGCAACCTGCGTGGCACTTCCGGAGTTGCCTTGAGAATAAAGGTGTAAGCACCGGGGGTATTTTGCTTGAGCAGGCGGTAGGCCGTATTGTCGACCTTGGCATAGGTGGCCAGTTCTGACAGGTCACGGCAGACCAGGGTGAAATTGTGCTTATCGTCGAGTTTACGGATCGCTTTGATTCGGTCGATCGCGGACTTATCGCCGATATGACAACCCAGCGCATAAGCACAGTCGGTCGGATAGATCACCACCCCGCCCTGACGAATGATTTCTGCCGCCTGCTTAATCAGACGTTGCTGTGGGTTCTCTGGATGGATCTGGAAAAATTGACTCACGATTTTCGGACCTCAAAGATACGGCATTACTGGCGCTAACTAGTCAGCTGAAAATAAGCAGCGCAGTATTTTACCCCCAGTTCCGGGTTAAGTGTAGGGAAAAACCGCATCGACCGGCACGACTCAACTTTGCAACAGGGTAACCCATAGCGCTGACCGGAGGGACTTAGCCCTGCGTATACCCCTGCGGGTTGATGGTCTGCCAGCGCCAGGTATCGACCATCATCTGCTCCAAATCCCGCTGCGCCGCCCAACCCAGCACTTTTTCAGCATAGCTAGGATCGGCGTAGCACTCGGCGATATCACCCGGACGGCGTTCGACGATTTGGTAAGGTACCGTCCTGTCCGACGCCAGCTCCAAGGCCCTGATCATCTCAAGCACGCTATACCCTTGACCGGTGCCGAGGTTGCAGCTGATCATCCCGCCTTGAGCATCCAGCGCCTGAAGCGCTTTTAGGTGGCCGTCGGCCAGATCCACCACGTGGATATAGTCGCGTACGCCGGTACCATCGGGGGTAGGGTAATCGCCGCCAAACACCGACAGCTGCTCCAGCTTGCCGATCGCTACCTGGGCAATATACGGCAACAGGTTATTGGGAATGCCGTTAGGGTCTTCGCCGATCAAACCCGACGAATGAGCACCGATAGGATTAAAATAGCGCAACCGAGCGATACGCCATTCCGGATCGGCGGCGTACAGATCCGCCAATATCTCTTCGATGATCAGCTTAGAACGGCCGTAAGGATTAGTCGCAGAGGTCGGAAAATCTTCGCCAATCGGCACCGATGCCGGGTCACCGTAAACGGTCGCCGAGGAGCTGAACACCAACGTTTTAACCTTGGCAGCCGCCATCGCCTCACACAGCGTCAAGGTACCGGCAACGTTGTTTTGGTAATACTGCAGCGGTTGCTGGCAAGATTCGCCCACCGCCTTGAGACCGGCGAAATGGATCACCGATTCAATCTGATGCTCAATAAACAGCCGATCCAGACAGGCGCGATCACGGATATCACCTTCAACAAAGACAAACGCTTTACCACTGATACGCTCAACCCGTTTTAATGATTCAGGATTGGCGTTGCACAGGTTGTCCAACACCACCAGCTCATGGCCCGCTTGCAACAACTGCACACAGGTATGACTGCCGATATAACCAGCACCA
Source organism: Halopseudomonas sp. (assembly GCA_036960405.1). GTDB lineage: Bacteria > Pseudomonadota > Gammaproteobacteria > Pseudomonadales > Balneatricaceae > Motiliproteus. The sequence goes on from JBALWS010000020.1 coordinate 41,218, forward strand.
CCGGTAACGAGTATGACCATCTGCTAAAGCTCCTTGTCCTGAGTGTAAAGTGAAGTAGGTTACCCCTAACGATAAACCCCTTCATCGCCATTGTACCCCAACCCTCTACCCGGCCAATCTGTTTATCGGCCGCGGCTATTGATAAAAATTTGCTATCAACACAACAATCTTTATCGATTGGACAACATCGTATTCTGGACACACACTTGAGGCTATATTGATCAAACCACCGCCTAACCTCTGAGGAATGCTCATGCCATCTATTCCATCCTTATCCGAGCTTTCTTCCGCCTCCATCACCCCCTACTCCCTGCGACAACGCATCCGCACGGGCGATCACCGTGGCAACACCTCGGGTTATAGCCAGGGCTTTGTCCAGGGCAACTTGGTGATCCTACCCAAAGACTGGGCCAATGATTTCCTACAATTCTGCCAACGCAACCCCAAGCCCTGCCCGCTTGTCGGCATGTCGTCACAGCCGGGCGAGTTTCTGCTGCCTGATATGGGCCAGGATCTGGATATCCGCACCGACCTACCCAGCTACCGACTCTTCAACAATGGCCAATTGGTCGACGAGCTCAATGATATCTCCGCTATCTGGCGTGACGATCTGGTTACCTTCGTGCTGGGCTGTTCGTTCTCATTCGAAGAAGCGCTGATTGCCGACGGGCTGGAGGTGCGCAACGTCACCGAAGGCGTTAACGTACCGATGTACCGCACCAACACCCCCTGCAAACCCGCCGGTCGTTTCAGCGGCAACATGGTGGTCAGCATGCGCCCGTTTGCGGCCCAAGATGCGATCCGCGCGGTGCAGATCTGCACCCGTTTCCCGTCGGTTCACGGCGCACCGATTCACCTGGGCGACCCTTCATTAATCGGCATCAATGATATCCAGCGTACCGATTTCGGGGATCCGGTCAGCATTCGCGACAACGAGCTGCCGGTATTTTGGGCCTGCGGTGTCACCCCGCAGGTGGCATTAGAACAAGCCAAACCACCGTTTTGCATCACCCACAGCCCCGGCTGCATGCTGGTGACAGACATCCCCAACAGTCGCCTGGCTATTCTCTAGCAGGCTGTTGAAAACCGCTTGCGAGGCGGGCGAGACTAGGCAAAAACGACCGAAAAAGTGCAGTTTATGTGTAATAAATGAGCATTTTGAGGCGGTTTTTAACGACGAATTTGCAACGTAGGCAGGCTTTCAACAGCCTGCTAGCGTAACGGGCTATGATCGAAGCCGTTAACACCTATAACAAAAAATTAAGGAGATAACCGCAGATGTCACTCAAACTCAATAGCGATCTCGGCGAGAGCTTCGGCGCCTGGACTATCGGCATGGACGCGGCGGTGATGCAGAATATCGATCAGGCCAACATCGCCTGCGGCTTCCATGCAGGGGATCCGCTGGTGATGCAGCAAACGCTGGCGTTGGCCAAAGCCAATAACGTCAGCGTCGGTGCCCACCCGGGTTACCCTGATCTAGTCGGTTTCGGTCGCCGCTCAATCAAGTGCCAACCGGCCGAATTGGCGGCGCTGGTCCAGTATCAGATTGCCGCTATCGACGGCATGGCAAAATCGCAGGGGTTGGAACTGGCCTACGTCAAACCGCATGGCGCGCTGTACAACGACATGATGGCCGACACCGCGTTGCGACAAGTCATCATGCAGGCCGTCGCAGACTACCACCGCCCACTGGCGCTGATGATCCAAGCTACCGCAGACGCCAGCCTGCATCGGCAAGAGGCTAGTAAAGCCGGCATCGAGCTACTCTTAGAAGCCTTCGCCGACCGTTGTTACGACGATGATGGCAAGCTGCTGGCACGCTCTAAGCCTGGGGCGGTACACAACAGAGAGAAGATGCTGGCGCAGGTTAAGCAGCTGGCCGAAGCCGGCAGCGTCACCACCATCAGCGGCAACACCCTGACCCTAGAGGTCGATAGCCTCTGCGTTCACGGCGACAACCCCGAAGGGGTGAAGGCGATTGCCGATATCCGTGCCCTGATCGTTTAAGCCAGAGGTCTATTGCGATGAAAATTTCGGTTGCCGGTGAAAACTCCCTGATCATCTACTTTGGCGAGCAGACCAGCCCAGAAGTCTCAGCCAAGGTGCAACACGCGGTCAGCATTATCCGCCGCGACCTGCACGAGCAGATTATCGACCTGGTGCCCTCATACGCATCGCTGTTAGTGATCTACGACCTGCTCAAGACCGATCATCACCATATTCGCGACCACCTACGTCAAGCGTTGACCGGTCTCGACAACGCCCACACCGGCGAAGGCCAGGTCGTGGCACTGCCGGTTTACTACAGTCTTGAGTCAGGCCCAGATCTGGTTGAGCTGGCGCAACGCGCCCAACTCAGCGTAGAGCAGGTGATCGAGATTCATCAGCAACAGGAGTACCGGGTCTACGCCATCGGCTTCGCCCCCGGCTTTGCGTATCTCGGCGAAGTTGACCCCCGTATCGCCGCGCCTCGGCTATCGACCCCGCGACTCAAGGTCCCACGCGGCGCGGTAGCGATTGCCGATCGCCAGACGGCGGTCTACCCGGCCGTATCCCCGGGTGGCTGGAACCTGATCGGCCTGTGTCCAACGCGTATGTTCGACCCAGCAGCCAGCCCCACCATGCCGGTTCAGGTCGGCGATCGAGTCCGTTTTGAAGCGATCAGCCGCGCGCAATTTATCGAACTGGGCGGCGAACTGAACAGCATCCAGAACGACTCGGCGGGAGCCCCCTCATGAGCGGTTTTAAGGTTATCCAGCCCGGTATTCTGAGCCTGATCCAGGATGCGGGACGCTTCGGCCAACACCATATTGGCCTGACCACTGGCGGTCCACTCGACCCCCTGGCATTCAAATGGGCCAACC
>JBALWS010000021.1:0-43249 GCA_036960405.1 Halopseudomonas sp.
CGTCTTTGACTTCACCTGAAAGAACCGCGCCCTGAATCGCAGCACCCATGGCAACCGCTTCGTCGGGGTTAACGTCCTTACGCGCTTCTTTGCCGAAGAACGCCTTAACTTTTTCCTGTACCAGTGGCATCCGGCTCTGACCACCGACCAGGATCACGTCGTCGATCTCAGAAGCCGACAGACCGGCATCTTTTAGTGCCTGGGCGCAAGGCGCGATCGTACGTTCCACCAGCGCTTCAACCAGCGACTCCAGCTTGGCGCGGGTCACTTTCACGTTAAGGTGCTTAGGACCGCTCGCATCGGCAGTGATGTACGGCAGGTTAACGTCGGTCTGCTGGCTCGAAGACAGCTCGACCTTGGCTTTCTCGGCCGCTTCTTTCAGACGCTGCAGCGCCAGCGGATCGGTGTGCAGGTCGATGCCAGACTCTTTCTTGAAAGTCTCGGCAAGGTATTCAATCAGGCGTGAATCGAAATCTTCACCACCGAGGAAGGTATCACCGTTGGTCGACAGCACTTCAAACTGGTGCTCGTCGTCAACTTCAGCGATCTCAATGATCGAAATATCGAAGGTACCACCACCAAGGTCATAAACCGCGATGGTGCTGTCGCCACGCTTTTTGTCCATGCCGTAAGCCAGTGCCGCAGCAGTTGGCTCGTTGATGATCCGCTTAACCTCTAGGCCCGCGATCTTACCGGCGTCTTTGGTCGCCTGACGCTGGGAGTCGTTGAAGTAAGCTGGCACGGTAATAACCGCCTCGGTTACCGACTCGCCCAGGAAGTCTTCGGCGGTCTTCTTCATCTTCTTCAGGATCTCCGCAGAGATCTGTGGTGGCGCTTGCTTGTTGCCTTTAATATCAACCCAAGCGTCGCCATTGTCGGCTTCGCAGATGCCGTAAGGCACCATCTTGATATCTTTTTGAACCACGTCGTCTTTGAAGCGACGACCGATCAGACGCTTGATCGCAAACAGAGTATTGGTCGGGTTAGTGACCGCCTGACGCTTGGCCGACTGACCCACCAAAATTTCATCGTCGTCGGTGTAGGCGATGATCGAAGGTGTGGTGCGATCGCCTTCGGCATTCTCAATTACTTTTGGCTTGTCGCCATCGAGGACCGACACGCAAGAGTTGGTGGTGCCCAGGTCGATACCTATTACTTTACCCATGTTTTGCTCCGTCTTACTATCCGGCTCATCGAGTGATCGATGCCGGCTGATTCTTGATGATTGCTATATTGGTCTGTTTGTTTCGGTTTCAAGGGTTGCGATGAATAACCGCTTAAAAAATGTACAAACAAAACCTTCGATTTTTTGAGTCAACTAGTTACGCTTTTTCGTCGATACTCGGTGTGGCGGGCTTTTTAACGCCGCCCTTGGAGACCATCACCATCGCCGGTCTAACCAGGCGTCCGTTAAGCTGGTAGCCCTTCTGCATCACGTGCAAAACAGTGTTAGGCTCGACGTTATCGTTCTCGACCATCGACATCGCCTGATGTAACTGCGGATCGAACGGTTCGTTCTGCGGATCGACCGGCTCAACGTTGAACTTCTTCAGCGCGGTGACGAAGCTGATCAGCGTCATCTCCATCCCTTCGCGGATCACTTTGACATCGGCGTCGTCGTTCTGCGCCGATTCAATCCCGCGCTCGAGATTGTCGACCACAGGAATCAACTCTTCGGCGAACTTTTCCAGCGCAAACTTACGCGCCTTGGAGACATCCTGTTCAGCACGACGGCGAATATTCTGCACATCAGCCTGAGCGCGTAACACCTGATCCTGAGCGTTTTGCAACGCAAGCTGTGCCTGCTCCAACTCTTGATCCAAGCCCTGCCGCAACGATTCGTTGGATGGTTCATCCGATGCATCGACGTCTGCACTATTATCCACTTCAGACTCCACAGCGGCAGCAGCCTCTCGCTCCAGATTAACGTTATCTTCAGTTTGCGGCGCCTGCGCCTTATCTTCGCTTGCCATCAAGGCCTCCAAAATTCAGCAGGATGGAATCCAATTCTGTTATCTGCCCCCTATATGGGGATGGCCCCGCAGGATTCAAGGCAAAAAAACACTGGATTCAATCGGCGCTGGAACAGCACTAAAAAGTACTGTATAAATAACCATGTTTATTATCAACACCCCGCCGGGAGCCCATCATGCTAACCCACCTAAGCATTCGCGATTTCACCCTAATTGAACAACTGGATCTGGAACTGGACCAAGGCATGACCGTGATCAGCGGTGAGACCGGCGCCGGTAAATCGATCATGCTCGATGCATTAGGCTTAACCCTCGGGGATCGCAGTGATTCAGGCATGGTTCGCCACGACTGTAAAAGAGCCGACATCAGCGCCAGCTTCGATATCAGCCAGCTACCCCAAGCACGGCAATGGCTGACCGATAACGATCTTGACCACGATAACGACTGTATACTGCGCCGGGTGTTAGGTCGCAACGGCCGCTCTCGCGCCTACATTAACGGCCAGCCGTCGCCGCTGCAGCATCTACGCGCACTGGGCGAGCTACTGATCGAGATTCACGGCCAACACGAGCACCAAAAGCTACTCAAGAAAGATCACCACCGAGCACTACTGGATGGTTTCGGAGCTCTCGACAGCCTCGGCCAGCCGACTCGAGAGCAGTTCCGACACTGGCAACAGCTTCAACAGCAGCTCGACAACCTGCGTAGCTGTAGCGATGAGCAGAACGCCCGTGAGCAACTACTTCGCTATCAAGTCCAAGAGCTCAACCAGATCGCCCCGGAAGAAGCAGAGCTACTACAACTCGAGCAGGAGCAACAGCAGTTAGCTCACGCCGAAACCTTGCTGGAGGCCTGCGAAGAGGTTCGCCAACGCACCACCGAATCAGATTCCGGCAACTGCGCCAGCCTGCTCAACCACTGTTTACAGCAACTCTCGGCACTCAACATCGACAACGACGCTCTCAACAACACTAGCGAAATGTTGAATTCGGCCTTAATTCAGATCGAAGAGGCCTCATCCGAACTTCATCACTTTATCGATCGAACCGAAATCAATCCGCAACGACTGCTACACGTCGAAGAACGTCTTAGCGTGCTGTATCAGCTAGCCCGCAAGCATCAAGTCGAACCCGACCAACTGAGCGAACTACACCTGAGGCTCAGCCAAGAATTAACCGAATTAAGCCTCAGCGACGGCGACCTAGAACAACTCTCCGCCGAATGCCAAGCCGCCGAGCAGCAGTACCAGCAACAGGCACAAAAACTGAGCAAGAAGCGTCACGACACCGCCGGACGGCTAAATCTGCAAGTTAACGAGCAACTGGCACAACTGGGCATGCCTAGCAGCCGTTTCGAAGTGCTATTAACAGCCTGCCCAGCCAAGGCTTACGGGCTCGAAGAGATAGAGTTTTTGATCAGCACCAACCCCGGCCAACCAGCCAAACCCCTAGCCAAAGTCGCCTCAGGAGGCGAGCTATCGCGAATCAGCCTGGCCATTCAGGTAGTCACTGCGCAAACGTCTGCGACCCCGGTACTGGCCTTTGACGAAGTGGATGTAGGTATCGGCGGCGCCATCGCCGAAGTGGTAGGACGTTTACTGCGAGAGCTGGGAGGCCAAAGCCAGGTACTGTGCGTGACCCATCAGCCGCAGGTCGCGTCGCGCGGACACCACCACCTATACGTCAGCAAACAACAAGAGCGCGACTACAACAGCACCCAAATCAAGCGACTGGCCAATAATGAACGGGTACAAGAAGTAGCCAGAATGCTAGGTGGCATCGATATCACTCAGCGCTCGATCGATCATGCCGAAGAGATGCTGGCTCTGGACTGATAAGCCCGTGCCTAAACCACCTCTTTGCAGCCACCTAAGCAGACGCCATACAGGTACACGGTCCGATCGGAGATACTAAATCCTAAGTCAGCCGCAATCTGCTGCTGCCGTGCATTGAGCTCTGGATCGCTGAACTCTTTTACCCGGCCGCATTTCACACAGACGATATGATCGTGTTTCTCATCAGAGGCCAATTCAAACACCGAGTGACCGCCTTCAAAGTGGTGCCGCACTACCAGTCCAGCAGCCTCAAACTGGGTCAACACCCGATAGACCGTCGCTAGACCAACATCATCACCCGACTCCATCAAAATCTTATAGATATTCTCCGCACTCCAGTGATCACCCTCACCGGCACGTTCCAGTATCTGATAGATTTTGACCCGTGGCAGGGTCACTTTTAGGCCAGCTTTGCGAAGCTCTAGGTTTTCTGAACTCATGTTCGTCACTGTTTTCAACGGAGGTCTGCGGTAGCGCTTAGCTCATTCGAAAGAATAAGGTATCATCTGCGATCCAGTTTGATTGAAGCCGTATCCAAATGCAAAGAATTATTATTAGCGTTTCCATCCTGTTTATCATGCTTACCGGACTCAACGGTTGCACCTTCTTTCCCGGTGTTCATAAGATCGATATTCAACAAGGAAATTTAGTCACCCAAGAGATGGTCGACAAACTCAAGCCAGGAATGAACCGTAACCAGGTAAAATTCGTACTAGGCACGCCGATGGTCGCCGATACCTTCAACCAGGATCGCTGGGATTATCTCTACAGCTTCCGCCCAGGCGGGGAAGAGACCGTTCAGAAACGGCTAACGCTGTTCTTCGTCGACGATAAGCTGTCACACTTCAGCGGCGATTACCGCCCCGAAGCGGACCAAACTCCGGCAGCACAATAAAGCCCTTAAGTGTCCTTTGACTTTTCCGCTTTAACTTTTGCCGCCCTGTTAGCACGAGCGGCTTTAGGATCGATGATCAACGGGCGGTAGATCTCCACACGCTGCCCCTCTTTTAATACTTCACTGTGCGGGTCGCGAACCGCTTTGCCAAATATTCCCATCGGGTCATTTTCGGGATCGATCTGCGGATAGTATTCGACAATCTTAGAGCGAATCACTGCTTCGTGAACCGTGCAACCTGGCTCTACTTTCAACGCCACGATCTTTTGCTCATCGGGTAATGCGTACGCGACTTCGACATTTATCATGCTGTTTTACACGCCTACTTTATAAATAATAGAAAGGGCTGCTGGTCGACACCACCCAGCATCAACTGTAACGCTTGTCGGCCTGAGCACAAAACGCATCAACCATCGCTATCGCTATCTGGTTGAACACCTTACCCATCGCCAACCCTGCCAGCTTACCCTTAAAGCCAAAACTCAGGCTTAGGTTCACTTTGCAGGCATCCTCGCCCAACTCGGTAAACTGCCACGACCCCGTCAGGCTGCTAAACGGCCCTTCGACCAGCTCAATCTTTATCAGCCGCGGCGATGTTTCAAACGAGTTGCGGGTAACAAAGCTGTACTTAAACCCGCCCTTGGCAACGCCCAATCGCGCCACCATCATCTGTTCGGCCTGTTCTATAATCTCGGTGCTGGCGCACCAAGGCAAAAAAGACGGATAGCTCAACACATCGTTGACCAGATCAAACATCTGCTCAGCGGTATGCAGTACCAACGCACTACGATCAACTTGTGTCATACCCGTCTCCGCTTAGCCGACCACTTTTTGCCACAGGTTGGCAACAAACACTATCGCCACCGCGACCGGTGCTATATAGCGCACCACAAAAAACCAGCTATTGAACACCAACTCAGACCGCATCGACAATTCTTCACGCGTGATACGCTTACCTACCCACCAACCGGCAAAGACACAGACCAGCAAACCGCCCAGCGGCAACAACAGATTAGCGGTTAAGAAATCCAACAGGTCGAAGAAGTTCATCCCGAATAGCGACCACTGGCTGCCGATATTAAACGACGTCAAAGCACCGATACCCAACACCCACACGATACCACCGAGGATCACACAAGCCTCGCCTCGAGAGATCTTAAACCGCTCCACCACGTAAGCAACGACCGGCTCAAGCAGCGATATAGCCGAACTCCAGGCCGCGATAGCCACCATCGCAAAAAACAGGAAGCCGAAGATCTGACCGCCATCCATATGGCCAAAAGCGACCGGCAAGGTCACGAACATCAACCCAGGCCCAGCACCGGGATCGAGTTGATTGGCAAACACCAAGGGGAAAATCGCCAGACCCGCGGCCAACGCCACCAGCGTATCGAGCGCCGCGACCGTTAACACGGTGCTGCCGATCGAGGCATTTTTCGGCATATAAGAGCCGTAAACCATCATCGATCCCATCCCCAAGCTAAGGGTAAAGAAAGCATGCCCCAGCGCCACCAGCACCGCATTCCAGCTCAGCGCGCTAAAGTCGACATCAAACAAAAAGTTTACCCCCTGAGCAAACGCCCCCGAGGTCATCGAATACACCAACAGCAACAACAGCAAGATAAACAGCAGCGGCATCAAAATTCTAATCGCCACTTCCAGTCCTTTGTTGACGCCTCGCGCCACGATACCGGCCACCAACACCACAAATACCGTATGCCACACCACCAACGTCTGCGGGTCTGCCAGCAAGCCATCAAAGATCGCCCCGACCTGGTCCACCCCGGCACCAACAAAACTGCCGTCGGCGGCATAAAAGACATAAGCCAATACCCAACCGGATACGACACTGTAGAAGCCAAAGATCATCATCCCGGCAAACACTCCACACAGCCCTAACCAGGCCCAACGCGGACTGCTACCGATCTCAACAGCCATCTCTCGGAAGGTATTGGTGGGGCTCTGACGACCACGACGACCCAACAACACCTCGGTCATCATGATCGGGATACCGACTAACGCGATGCAAAGCAGATAAACCAGTACAAAAGCGCCACCACCGTTTTCACCGGTGATATAGGGAAACTTCCAAATATTACCCAACCCCACGGATGAGCCCGTTGCCGCCAGAATAAAGGTCCAGCGGCTCGCCCAAGAGCCATGTACAGACTGCCGATCTTGCATGAAACAAACCACAGATTTTAAAATAGAGCGCGAATTTTATAGCAATGGCCGCATGAAACAAAACCGACTTCACCGATCCCGCCTCAGACTCTCGCTTTAGCCGCAGACGCTCTATATAATCGCCGCCCATGGCCAAGAACAAAAAATCTCCCTCATCCACCGGTAGCATCTGCCAAAACAAACGCGCTCGCTTCGATTATCACATCGAAGAGAAGTTTGAGGCGGGACTGGTGCTGGCTGGTTGGGAGGTCAAGAGTCTGCGCGCAGCTAAAGGGCAGCTTACCGACTCCTACGTGTTTCTAAAAAATGGTGAAGCCTGGCTGCTTAACTGCCACATCACACCGCTGCAAACCGCCTGCACCCACGTCGTCGCCGAGCCGACCCGTGCCCGCAAGATGCTGCTGAACAAGCGTGAGCTGGCCAAGCTGTTTGCCAGCACCGAACAGAAAGGCCATACTTGCATCGCCCTAGCGCTGTACTGGAAAGGCAATCACATTAAATGTGAGATTGGCCTGGCCAAAGGTAAGAAAGAGCACGACAAGCGCGCGACCGAAAAAGATCGCGACTGGGGTCGGCAAAAACAACGGATCATGAACAGAAACTGATCCAAAACGAACTTTTTGATCTATTCAAGCTCCAACAGGTGGATAGATTGCTAGAGGAGGTGTCTGACTCGACCCACGGGTCGATCATACTGGACACAACATTTTCGGGGCTGATTTGGTTTCGACATGGTGCGTATGTCCTGTGTGCATGCCGTGATTGGCAAATGATCACGTAAATAAACACTGCCACTGCTTAATTGCAAACGACGAAAACTACGCACTAGCAGCTTAAACTCCTGCATAGCGCCCTTCCACCCGTATCTGCCTGTAGGTCGGGGTACGGAAGGTCATCCCATACAGGATCGCGATGGATGCCTCGCCAGGGGCTGAAGCGTTAAAACGAATCTGGCTCGCTCATGAGAATCCTGTCTGTTGGAGTCTCTACGGGTTAACTAAATGACAGACTAAGCATGTAGTATCACTGGTTCGGAAACATTGTGGACGCGGGTTCAAGTCCCGCCAGCTCCACCACTTACAGATAAGCCGCTGATTTTTAGCGGCTTTTTCTGTTTTTAGACTCTTCAGTTTGATTCTGGTACATAACTTGGTACATAGGACCACTGAAGCATGGCTTTCTCGAAGTCGCCTTCCTACACCCAGATGCGGTCATCTGGGCTCTACTTCCGTTATCGCATACCCAATAGATTTCGCAGCCAACTCGGTTGCTCTGAGTTGCACTGGCCGCTCTCACTACACCCTGATGATGCAGATTACATAGCCAAGGGCATGGCCAGACGTGTTAGACATGTGTTGAACCACACAGGCTCAACTACCTTGTCGCTGAGCCATGTCAAAGCAACTGCCCTTGAGTGGCAACACCAGCAAACCACCGAGCTTGGCAGCAATTCACCACTGACTCTCGACACCCTGCTAATACCTCCTCAAAGCGCACAGGACGAACGCACAGGCAAAGCCCAACACATTGATCCAGTTGAAAATAAATACTGCCAGCGATGCTGTGAGACCGACAGGAATGACCCCGCACCACCTAAGCCAATTGATGGTACTGAACACACCAAACCAGGTGAGTTCATCGACCTACCAACAGCTCTCAAACCAGAACCAAAAACGGCCACTGATCTGGCCGTATCAGAGGTATTTGAGAAATTTGCAGCCGAAAGGGTCGCCTCAGGAGCGTGGACCATGCAGAGATCGCGTCAGGCATTCACAAACGCCATCCAGGTATTCACTAGCCTGGTAGGTGACCAACCTATTCAAGACTTCACAAAGGCTACTGGGCGGGGCTACAAGGAGCTTTTGCAGCGGTATCCAAAGAACCTCACCAAAACCAAACAGTTTCGAGGTATGACTGCTCTGGAGGTGATCAGCAGCGACATGGATTACCAACCCATCAGCTTCAAAACTGTTAGCGATCAGATTGGTCATATATCAAGTCTGCTCCGTTGGGCGGTGAACCAGGGCTATATCGATCAGAATCCAATGGAAGGGCTAAAACCAAGGGTAAAAAAGAGCAGTGGTCGTGATGATCGGAAGTCATTCACACCGGCTGATCTCAAGTTACTTCTATCCACCCCCATACACACTGAACTCAAGATGCTCCACCCATACCACTACTGGCTCCCCCTAATGGCACTCTACACTGGAGCCAGGCTTGAAGAACTATGCCAGCTCTACACCAGCAACGTTAAAACCATCGATGGCATTCCATGCTTCTTCATTGACGACTCCAAACCAAACCAGCACCTCAAGAACGCAGAGAGCAGACGACTGATCCCCATACATCAGCAGCTGCTCGATCTCGGGTTCATTGGGTTTGTGCGTTCAAGACAAGACGAAGTAGGAGACAACCTGTTATTTACAGGTTTAAAGCCGATCAATGAGAAGTTTGGCCACAGTGCTTCAAAATGGTTCGGTAGGCTAAAGACACAGCTTGGATTAGAGGGGGGAAAGGTGTTTCATTCGTTCAGGCACACTATGACAGATGCACTGCGGGCCACACGCTCCAATGACTACGAGATTAAGAGAATCCTTGGGCACACAACAGGATCAGAGACACACGACCGCTACGGTAGCAACTCCAATGTGCTTATCCTCAACAAGGTTGTTCAATCCGTTCTACACCCAGAGATCCATTGTATTAAACCAGCAGGTAACTATTACTAGTGATCAGACAAGCCACACAACTATACCTATCATGACTGCAACCACTCCACCGAGGGCTATATCAATGGCTACACAAGTAACGAATGGGTCTTCATGCTCTAGAACTAGCTTTCCTATAGCAGCCATCATCAGGCCAGCATAAAATAATGCAGAGCCTAAGAGGGCTAAGAGTGTAAACCCTTCAAGACCATAGCCTTTACCGAAGTAGTATGCCCACCATATTAAAGGTTGTTGCAGTATGGGTGACCAAAACATCATGGTCTTAGCCCGGCGTACCTCATCTTCATATTCAGCTCTCATGCGGCCCTTCTTGTAAGTGGTTTAAGCGAGGTATCTGTACAAGGAGCAGTGCGACGAATTCTTCACGACTCACGGAGTAGTGGCCGCGACGATGGCAGTTCGGGCACAGCGCCACAGCATTGCTGACCGTATCAGCCCCACCTTGAGCCAAGTGGATCACATGATGCACCTCCAGGTATGGAATACCAGAATCAGTCGTGAATGGGGCTTTTTCACCGCACCCCTCACACACACCTTCAGCGTGCTCTAGCACCCAGGCTTTGACGTGTGGGCACCGTTTGTAGCTAGTTGTTTTAGAGGTGCTTACAAGCGGTGCTTGCTGCCCTGCTGGAGGAGGACTGCCTAGCTTGAGCAATCCCCTGGCAACAGCAACCCGCTTCTCAAGTTCATGAGGGTCGTCTGTGGGGGTGAGAACATTAGGTCTTTGAGCGATCAACATACGCTGGAGCTGCTCAATGACCTTGGAACCAACATTCTTAGCTGGTTTGTACCCGTTAATGAAAGGGAGCCCTGCCGCTTGGAGTGCGGCGGAGATGTTCTGCATGCGGTATTCGACCGATGCTTTTGTCCGGCTGCTTAGTGACCCTTCACGCAGTTCTCGGTTGATCTCTGACTTGTTGTAAGGATGACCAGACCGTTCTTTATCGAGCATCAGCATGTAGGCTATGACGGCTGCTGACAGCTCTTCTTCACTCCATCGTTGATCTGACTGCACCATGATTCCCTCCTTGGTTTAAGGCCATCATGATATTGAACCATAGGTGTTGCTACAACCTGACTGACGCACTGCGGGCCACACGCTCCAATGACTACGAGATTAAGAGAATCCTTGGGCACACAACAGGATCAGAGACACACGACCGCTACGGTAGTAACGCAAATGTGGATAACCTCAATAAAGTTATCCCGTCTGTTCAGTACTTGGGCAACTCTGTCGTGCCTCGGTGGAAGAATTAGCTATCTGACGGTAAGGCTTCTTAAGTGCTGATTGAGACCAGGGAGAACATAACGCGTATCTACAGGAACATGGCTGAGACGTATGGTCTGTCCATTAGCAGCAAGCAGCAGTTATATAAGGCGTGGAGCCGTGCAGACCCTGAGAATGAGAGGGAAGAGAAAAGGCGCGTCAAGACAACTAGCAAACAAAAGAGGTGATATAAAAACTGAATTGCTCTGGCGGAGAGAGTCCGGTCAGCTAATTCCGAGCACGCATTTTAATACGAACTGCTCGAGCCCATCACGATTGCCGTCTCTGTATGCACTTATCATCGCACTGTATGGCCCAGGTGGGCGCTCATCAAGAGGCCAGCGCTTTGGCCAAATATTGTAGCGTGACAAGAATGCAAAAATTGAAAAGCGAGCCATGTGCCCGTTTCCATTTGCATAAGGGTGAATGCGCAGGAACTCAACAAAAAATGCACATGCTAACCTAACAGTGCTGAGGATTTTTTGAACCAGAGGCATATCTTGTTCTGTCCGCCTCCAAGCTGCATCCAACTGTGGCAAGCAAGTGTCTAGCTCACCATTAAGCTGGAACATTGCCTTTGTTGTTTGCTCCCAGGGGGCTCCTACCCTAGTGTCCATTGGGATATGCACGTTGTATTTACGAAGCCCTGGATACACGCTGCCACGATAGTTTCCAGCAAAATGCGGGTAGTATGGTGGAGTTAGGCCAATGAACAGCGCCAAATGATCGCCACGCGAGTCTTTAAGCTTTTGAGTATTTCTGGACTCATCAGCGGACTCACGTCTGAGGCGTTTAAGTGCAGTTTCACACCTGTCTGGGAGTAGTTTCTTATAGTCGGGGTGGTGCTCGTAATCCCAACCATTGGGAAGTAAAGGTCTATTACTGGCCATTACTCATACTATCCTTAGCTTAATCTACACCTTTAGATACATCGGCAGCTAACTGGGCTGCCCATGAATCGACATCAATATCCTCATCCCAGCGATCTGCCACTGCCATTGCAAGCTCCATTGTCTCTTTCGAGAAATCAACGGACATCCCTGCTTGCAAACTTTGAGTCACAGTCTTGATCGCTGTAGAAAAACTGTTACTAGTGCCAAGCAGTCTCCTTGCATCAATAAGGTGTCTCGAGTCTGTTTTGGCCGTAGCAGCGCTGCGAGCATAGCGAGATATTAGCTCTGACCTGTTTGCAACGTCAGCGCTTATCCACTTAATAAGATTTGCCTGTTGGTAATCTGCATGCTCATGCTGTCCTGACCAGCGCACTCCAGCCGTTGCGCGTGGTTCTAATTGCATATCCAGATTACCCTTGGAAGCAAAGAGAACACGGCTCAGCTCCTTGATTCTTTGAAGCTGACCTTCACTAAGCAGTGCTGCTTCAGTGTGAGAATTTTGTTCGTCAAAAAATGATGCGGCAGCCAGTCCCATAGCTTTATTCCTTCCCTTCAAGTGCTGTTATAAGCAGGTCGGCGATCATTTGAGTCTCTTGTTCTGCTTGATCATATAGTGCGAGAGACTGCTTTAAACCATCGATAGTGGAGATATCCCAGTGGGTATTAAAGGCTAGTCGAAGCCCATCCTTTCCTGCAGGTTTGATTGGTTTTACATCGAGCCTTAGCCTGGCACCAAAAATATCCTTGGACAGGTAAATTCCACTTCTAGCATTATCATCGGTAAAAGCTGCAGCTAGTGGGTTTTCTTGCGGTATGAAAATACTCTTTACCTTCGCCGCAAGGTCATCACCACCCTTGATGACAAAGGTGAAATTAAAGCCAAATGCTGTGGATTTTAATGCAGGGAGGGCTTCTACAGTTTTTACAAAAACCCTCTCAAAGAACTCCTGTGGAGCGGCATTTTTTGCCAAGACCTGAATACGTTCCGGTACAACGAGAAGCTCAAAGTCATCACTGCGCACATTAACAGCAACTGGCGTGTATACCGATTCCGATTCCGCCCCGCTCTTAAGCTCTTTGCTTGTAAGAATCCCATTTTCTAGCAACCAGAGTTGCTGAAACGTATTCACATTAACGTCTTCCGCTATTAAAACAGCAGTCGACTGGCGAGCTATCTCCATACCTATCCTTCACGCTCAATTACAGAAGTTTTTTGACCTACGCATAGTCTAGTCTTAGAAGGGTAGAACATCTAGATCATAAGATGGCTATTTAGCCGAACTTTTAAGATGTTAAATACATTTAAGCCTCAGCATTTCCCATCCAGCAACATCTGTGTGCCCAATAGGGTGTGCCTCAAGGAATACAGACAAATGAGCACACCGTCTGTGTCCGATATGGCTGTAATTGTCGTGAATACTCTACTTTTTGATCAGCATTCAAAGGCCAAAACCTTGGTGCTGCCGGGTAGTATGGAGGAGCTAAACATAATGTCGCATTATGCTCAGTGCTTCGCACCGTTCGTTCGCAGGCTCACCGCATAACAGACATTATGTGTACGCTCGTGGGCTTCTGAGCTACCTGGACGATTGCTTTGGCTGATAACGTGCATTAATGTCACATGGGCAATGAGAGTATTACATACACCCCTAGGCTCACTGACATAGTTAAAGGAATAACATGAAACATAACAGCGCCTTGATTCTATTGATGCTTGCATCAACCGGCACCTTTGCGGCCAGCGGCAACACGACTACTGCACCTTATACTTATAAAGAGTGCCTCAGAGAAACCATGCAAAAGAATAACGTCCTGAGCGCGAGTGACATTCGCCAGCTATGCGATGAAATAACCGACTATTCAACTCTCATGTATGAAAAAAAGAATGGCGCAAAAGCACCCGCAAATGAATTTACAATGTGCGTTGAGAGGTCAACATCGAAAGGTACGGATGTTGGGTTTGCTAAATTTCTATGCACCCCTCAATAGACACGCCAGCAGACTATAGAGGTTCCCCCATGACACCCCTCCTAGCCCAGGTGCAATAACCCCCCCCTATCACATTTACTACCTCCTGCTGTATGGCGTTAAGCAACAAGTCAGCAGCGGAGCGAAGGCGAAAGAGCTCGAGACCGCTTCGAAGCCATACGGCAAGGTATTGTTTACTAGGCACCCAACCGTATCGTCTTCACACATCCAGGGAGGTTGGGGGTGGAGGACTTTCTCTAATGTGTAGCTATGGTCACCTCACCCGAGCCTCCCGTCCTCCCTTGCGCACCTCCTGCTCGGGCTTCGCCCTGCGCTGCAGTGCTCGGGGGACTGCGGCTCTCCTCCAGTGACCCTGATATATATATATATTATATAAGGTACCAATTGCTGTTTGAGCGTCTTTTATTGGACATTTATGGACATGCTAGCCTCTTCAACTTACCAGTAGTTAATGACTATAGTGATGGACATCTTGTCCTGTTTTGTCCATAATTGTCCTGTCGGATAGAAGGGAGTAGCTACCCTTTGACAAGAGTTCGCCTATGTCTCTTCCGACCTGTTTTTCCCTAATAGGTTGAACTAAGTACACAGACAATAGGCCGCACCATGTCAAAAGCACTAACTGACCTTGCCAATATCACATCTAAGATTCAGTGCACCCCAGAGGTGAACAAAATCCCCATCCCTAGTGATGTTGAAACTGATGCTTTCTTACAAGGATTAACCCCCGCACAGTATGCAGGGGTTATCGCTGTAATCGAACAGAAGCGGTACCAAAAGATCCTGGAAGAGAACAAGAAGAAGGGGATCAAACCAACATATATTACCCAAGAAGATGTCACTTCAATCGTACGGGTAGCCTTGTCTCTGAATGGCGCAACGATCAAAGGAATCTTAGATAAGCATCAAGTGGACACTCACAAACACCAGGGCTGGGGTACAAAAGTCGCTAAGAAGAAGCTATCACCAACCGATAAGAGAATGTTTACAACCACCTTTGGTTTGCTAGAGCATGAGAACAACCCGGCCTTACTCCTGATGAAGACATATGAAACGTTTAGCCTCAATGAGATTAAAAGAGCAGCTACTTTCAGTGCTGCACTTAAGCTCATACAGAAACAAATGGGTACCGCTATGAAGCACGCATTGTCCGCTAAGACCATTGCAGACCTACGAGCCGAAGTACTAGAACAAAGAAAAGAGATCAAAGGCTTAGAGGAGAAACTGGCAAACAGCACACCACAAGACCGCGATAGTAGAATAAGTCTGATGAATGCCCGAGGAAACACGAATAAAGCCATAGCGGAAGAGCTGGGCATCAGTACTAAGACTGTGCAGCGAGTACTCAAAAAGCTTGAAGAGCAGGGAGCCCCCTACCAACCAACCTGATTAGCTCAACCGATATGCTATTAGACCTGCGCCGTAAACCGATACCAACCCGATAAGCTAACCCTCCTTGGCTTAGAACTTCTCAATACTTCTAAAGAACTTCTGACCGATATACTTCCACCCTAAGTTCCAAGGTTTTTACCTATATGAAGCCGATACCTTAACTCAGCTTCATCATATGAGTATGAAGGCAGCTCTTCATAGCTCAACATCACCCCGTGATACCTCCCTTAAATATGTAATGAAACCACTCTATCAGCTCTCGTTGGCTTCATTCATGTGAGTACATTGATTAAAAACATTAATTTTTTTATGTTCTCCCTACAGTAAATGGAGAACGCTGATGAACACCCAACCATTTCGTAGACACACTTCAGACCAAGCCGGACGCCTAACTACCTTTTTCATGCTTCCTGGTTTGATTGTACTTGCTTACTGGATTTCTTTTGATCTCATAGGGCTATCACCAAGCACCCCCGTTAGCGGCTTCTCAAACGTGATGTTAGAGATTTTCAAAATTGGAATATTGGTTGCCATACCAGGCTGGTTGGATCTACTTATTCTCTTTCTCGTCGTATGTAGCTTTACCGCTGCCTGGATCATCCCTGACTCTGAAAAGCGATCGATCCCAGCCCTATCATGGCTGTGGTACCAATTAGGTGCAGGAGTGCCATCCGCTTGTGCGTTCGGGGGAGGCTATCTGGTGAATTACTATTGCCTGGGTGTGGCTATGCCAGAAATATTTAGAGCTGTTTCACCCACCTTTGCCATATTGGGGGTGGTGTTCTATCTGTTCTCTTTTGTCGTTGGATGGTTTCAAAAGGATATCCAGCAATCAATTTCCATCGGTGAGTTTCATCCAACAGCTACGCGGGCCGTGACCTGGTGTGAAGGTAGGTGTGAAGGTAGGTATGCAACTTAGCCTACTGCAGTGGATGCGTGATCGGCAGTCGTCCATAACCACCCCTTCCTCCCTTTGAACTACCAACACAACTCGCGTCACAGAGGTTCTCACAGCCTTCTATATCCATATTATATAAATTTTATATAAGAGTTTTCCATTGAGGGTATTTCGATAATTGGGTATTAGTCCATTACTGGATACCAGGACCAGCAAATACCCGGATACCCCCCCTAGGGATCAAAATAACCAGCTCACGCTGGAGGTTTGGGATACATAGCCCCCAAACATTTAACCCCGAGGATGCAATCATGTTCGAAGCTATCGGTAACTTATTCCGCAGTTTGATCAAAGCAATCAACATGGCCAACCGTGCGATCGACTCAGCAGACGCAGTACTAGAAGTAATGGAGGTTCATGCATACAACTTCCGTGATACGGAGGTCGCTGATCTAAGAAGCAAAGAGTCTACGGAGCAAAAGGAGCAACGCGAAGAAAGGGCCAAGGTAAAGCTAGAAGCAGCATGAAACCAACCCCATCAATACCCTACCTCCTCAGGAGGTTAGGGTGCCTCTGCTTCTGAGATAGATCGCTAGGGCTTGTTCAGGGGCGCTGCTGCCTTGATGGAGAGCACTGCTCTTTCTCTCTTAGTCTCTACGTGTTCTTATATTTACAAACTTTCACAAGCAAAGGATGTGCAATGAGCGCCACCCCTGAAGACCCCTTCAAGAACGTTCCTCGTAATATAAAAATATCCATTGCAATTGCGATCGGCATCACGACGACCATGCTTATCAGCTATGTGACGTACTTCCACAATTACCCAATTTCGCACAAGACAGGAGAATGGGGCTCGTTCGGGGACTTCTTCGGCGGCATTCTTAACCCGGTCGTTGCTTTCATGGCGCTCTACTGGCTTACCAAGTCTGTTCAAGTACAGCGAGCAGAACTGAATGAAGTTAAAAATGAGATGAAGATCGCCTCTGGCATACAGAGTGACCAGGCTAGAACTCAAAACAAGCAGCGTTTTGAGGATACGTTTTTCTCTCTACTGGAACAGCTCAATAAGGAGCAAGAAAAATTACTCGCTCAAACATTTATTAGCCCAACCGGGGGAACAATCAGTTTTTCTGCTCTACGTTTTGTCATCGATAAAAATGATGATATATGCGCTGCTCGCCTCTACCTTCATACCCATAATTCAAAAATTGGCTCCTATTTCAGGGTGCTGTACCACCTCCTCCAATTCATTGCCAAACACCACATAAAAAAAGAAATCAATAACAAGCGCGAGCTGGCGGAGCAACTCCAAAGAGGAAAACCCTCGGATGAAGAGAAGTTTTATTCAAATCTGGTCCGATCGTTTTTAAATAATGATGTTGTTGCGCTCTTGGCCTACAAC
This sequence comes from Halopseudomonas sp., assembly GCA_036960405.1. Lineage (GTDB taxonomy): Bacteria > Pseudomonadota > Gammaproteobacteria > Pseudomonadales > Balneatricaceae > Motiliproteus. Next base: position 17,458 of record JBALWS010000021.1, read on the forward strand.
TGCGCGACCACTGATAACATTGCCAACTACTATATCTATCGTCTGCTGATTGAGCGCTATTGCATGCTAGAACACGGGGTCGGGCTTGGCAGTTCCGTTATTGATTTTTACAAAGACTCGAGCGCATTTGGAAAGCAAACCGCACTGGAAGTGTTTCTTGTATAAACGCCTTCCTTGGCTCTATTGGTTAAGCCAGTTTCAGTGGGTTGAGTGACCGCAAAGTGTCGATTACTGTTTGCTACCGACCTTTCTCCACCTCTTTTGACCAGCTATGGCTTGCCAGTTGTGGATGTCTGCTCTGAAGGTATCAGCGTCATAGACTGAGACAACACGTTCTACTGTGGCAGTACCGTATTTGACCGCATGGACACTAGTGGCCAGAAGGAGGAGTAACGGGATGGTTCTAACGATTGTGTCATTACGTGTGGTTAGCAGACAAGTCCTCTGTGTCGCAGTATGAGCCGCTCTCAGCACCTGTCCGATGTGCTTATCATCCATGCCCGCAGTTGGTACATAGCGTGGTACATAGCTGCTATGATCTGGGCTTAGTTGCTGAAGAGTAGTTTCCAGATCGACATGCCTGTTGGCTCATGAGAATCCTGTCTGTTGGAGTCTCTACGGGTTAACTAAATGACAGACTAAGCATGTAGTATCACTGGTTCGGAAACATTGTGGACGCGGGTTCAAGTCCCGCCAGCTCCACCAACAACAAACCCTATGCCGCGAGGCATGGTTTTTTTTTATTGATTGTTTGAAACATCGGTAAAATTCTGCAAGTGCTATGCGCCCGCAGATTAAGGAATGTGTAAGCTACGATGTTTTTTATAGAGAGGGAGAAAAAGCAAAGCTCCGTCCCCATCCCTGGTTAGGAGCTTTATCCGAGGTGTTCACTGCGATCCTTGCGTGAGCTGACTGCGTCCTTGCCGTCATCAGGTCCTTCTGAACCTCGTGAAAAGTAAGTCTAGCTAGCGTTTGGGTTTCCGCTATCAGACTTTTTCCTAGTTTAGCTTTAGCTCTGCCCCTTGAGTTACCCGACGCCTTGGCTGCGTAGGTAGTCTTCATAGGTACCGTGGAAATCAACAATACCGGTAGGGGTTAACTCGATGATTCGGGTGGCCAACGAGGAGACGAATTCGCGGTCATGGCTGACGAAGATCAGCGTGCCGGGATAGTTTTCCAGGGCTAAGTTGAGCGATTCGATCGATTCCATATCGAGGTGGTTGGTGGGCTCATCCATCAGCAGCACATTGGGGCGCTGCTGCATGATTTTGCCGAACAGCATCCGCCCCTGCTCGCCACCGGAGATCACTTTGACCGATTTGACGATCTCTTTTTGGGAGAACAGCAGACGCCCCAGAGTGCCGCGAATAACCTGTTCGTCATCGCCTTCCTGGCCCCACCGCCCCATCCACTCGAGCAGTGTTTTGTCTTCTTCAAAGTCCGCCGCATGGTCTTGGGCGTAATAGCCAAAGCTGGCATTTTCTGACCATTTGATCACCCCTTGGGTCGGCTCCAAGTCACCGCTTAGGCATTTCAACAGGGTAGTTTTGCCGATGCCGTTAGGGCCAATAACGGCGATACGCTCACCGACTTCTACCATCAGGTCTAAGCCGGAAAACAGCTCCGAGTCGTAACTGTGGCCCAAGCCCTCTATCTCCAGCGCTAGGCGGTGCAATTTCTTATCCTGCTCAAAGCGGATAAAGGGGTTTTGACGGCTGGAGGGTTTGACCTCGGCCAGCTGAATTTTATCGATCTGCTTGGCGCGAGAGGTCGCTTGCTTGGCTTTGGATGCATTAGCGGAGAAACGGCTGACAAAGGATTTCAAATCGGCAATCTGGGCCTTTTTCTTGGCATTGTCAGACAACAAACGCTCGCGCGATAGCGTAGCGGCTGTCATGTATTCGTCATAAGAACCCGGAAATAAGCGCAGCTCGCCGTAATCAAGATCAGCCATGTGGGTGCAGACGCTGTTAAGGAAATGGCGATCGTGAGAGATGATGATCATGGTGCAGTTGCGCTCGAGCAAGACCCCTTCGAGCCACCGAATCGCATTGATATCCAGGTTGTTGGTCGGCTCGTCCAGCAACATGATTTCAGGCTCAGAGAACAGCACCTGCGCTAACAGCACCCGCAATTTCCAACCCGGTGCGACTTCACTCATCAGACCGTAGTGCTGTTCGGCGGGAATCCCCACCCCCAACAGCAACTCACCGGCACGGGCTTCGGCAGAGTAGCCATCCATTTCGGCAAACTCAGACTCTAGCTCGGCAGCGCGCATACCGTCGGCCTCGCTCATCTCGGGATTGGCGTAAATAGCATCACGCTCCTCTTTGACGGCCCACAGCTCCTCATGGCCCATGATAACGGTATCGATAACGTTGTTTTCTTCGTAAGCGAACTGGTCCTGCTTCAGCTTGCCGATACGCTCATTGGGATCTTTTGTAACACTGCCCGCCGAGGGCTCAAGATCACCACCCAATATCTTCATGAAGGTCGACTTGCCGCACCCATTGGCGCCGATTAGGCCGTAGCGATTACCGTCGCCGAACTTAACCGAGACATTTTCAAATAGTGGCTTGGCGCCAAACTGGATGGCAAGATTTGCGGTAGTAAGCACTGTTTTATTCCGAATTGAGAAAGCGAATGAGGCAGACCTTGAGCGCCCGCCGAGCAAGAAAAACCGAGCGACGTATTATGCCAATGTCACTCGCTATAGAACAGCTTAACCTTGCTGCGTATTGCTAGTTGGTTATGCCTAACCCGCCTAGCGCTCACATCCCTGCAGGCTTAATCTTCCAACAACTTGTTCTATTTGATGTTGTTAGCGGATTTTCACAGCGGTCAGCCGGTATTGATTGGTCTAGACTATCGCCACACCACTCGGAACTTACAGCATGCTGCGTATCAATAAACGGATCGTAATGGGGTTTTCAGTCACGTTGCTACTTTCTGGCTGTGCTGCATACCTGACTCAACAGATGGATGACCGTTACGGCACTGCCCAGCCTCAGGATCGGCTTGTCGCCTCCGACAGCCGCGATGCCCAATTTTACCAGCAGCAGGTAAAGCCGATTATTGATAATCGCTGTGTGGTTTGCCACGCCTGCTACGATGCGCCCTGCCAGCTGAAATTAAATTCCCCCGAGGGGATAGACCGTGGTCTAAACCCAGAAAAAGTCTATAACTCTGCCCGCTTGCTGGCGGCTGATCCGAGTCGTTTATTTGTCGATGCTAACACCACCCAACAATGGCGCGAGCGGGATTTTCAGCCGGTACTTAACGAGCGCTCCCAAAGCCCCGACCATAACCTAGCCGCTGGCTTGCTTTATCGCTCGCTTGAGTTAAAGCGCCAACACCCGAACCCCACCAGTGACCGACTGCCCGATAGTTTCGATTTTTCTCTGGATAGAAACCAACAGTGCAGCACGATAGAGAGCTACGACGCCTTTGCTAAAAATTACCCGCAGTGGGGCATGCCTTACGGCTTACCAGGGCTGCAGGATCATGAGTTCGAGCGACTGCGACGCTGGCTGGAAGGCGGCGCCCGCATGCCTAGCCCCGGCCCCCTCGCTGCCGAGCTGACAGCCCAGCTTGACCATTGGGAACAGTGGCTGAATAAGGACGGACTGAAGCAACAACTGGTGTCGCGCTATATCTACGAGCACCTCTATATTTTTAGTCTTTATTTCAATCAGCCCTCAGCGCAGCAATACTTCAAACTGATCCGCTCGAAAACACCGCCAGGCACAGCTATCGAAGCTATTGTGAGTCGCCGACCTTACGACGATCCGGAAGTCGACCGGGTCTATTATCGTTTGCAACCACAGCGTTCGACAGCAGTTGCCAAGACTCACATCCCTTACGCGATGGATGCGAATCGGATGGCACGCTGGCAAACCCTATTCTTTGATCCGCCGTATCAAGTCGATCGATTGCCAGGCTATGCACCCGATGTTGCCAGCAATCCCTTTTTAGCGTACGAACAGATACCCTCCCAAGCGCGTTATCGCTTTATGCTGGATGAAGCGCAATCGACCATCATGGCCTTTATTAAAGGTCCGGTTTGTCGTGGCCAGGTAGCCGTGAATGTGATTAACGATCATTTCTGGGTGTTTTTTTCCGATCCTGATATACACACCCAAGCTACCTCCCAATTCCTGGCCGATAACTCACACCTATTAGCACTGCCTGCCGAATCCTCCAGCAATCTGCCACCGATCAGCAACTGGATTAGATACTCCAAACTTCAAGGCGGTTTTTTGGAAGCCAAAACCAAACGCTTCAACGAAGCCTTGGCTGCCGGTACCAAGCTTGATCAACAGCTGATCTGGGACGGCGATGGCTCAAACAGCAATGCCGCTCTCACAATACTGCGCCACTTTGATAATGCCAGCGTGGTGCAAGGCCTAGTGGGAGAGCCTCCGAAAACAGCCTGGGTGATCGATTATTCACTGCTTGAACGTATCCATTATCTGCTGGTGGCGGGTTATGACGTGTTTGGAAATCTCGGCCATCAACTGGTCACCCGCCTGTATATGGACTTTTTGCGGATGGAGGGCGAGTTTAACTTCCTGGCACTACTGCCCTCGGAGACCCGCAAGACAGAACGAAATCATTGGTATCGCGACAGCGGCCCTAGCATCCAGGAGCACCTTTACGGCAAGTACACCGAGCTGCACGCAGAACCCGCTATCAGCTATGTTAGCGACTCACCCAAAGCGGAACTTTATCAGCTACTCAAAGCTCGCCTTGGGCCGGTATTAGAGCAGAGCTACCGCCTAGAAAGCAGCGCCTTATCCGTCGACTCTGTCGACTTGCTGAGACGACTGGAACAGATGAGAGGCCAGGGACTTGCGCTCTTACCGCAAGTCAGCGTGCTACTGATTGAGCTCAAAGATGGCACTCAGGAGGTGGTAACGCTGGTGCATAACAGCGCCCACGCCAACATCTCCAGCCTGCTTAACGAATCAGGCTTTTTGCTACCCGAAGAAGACAGCCTGACCGTGGTGCGGGGAGTATTAGGCGATTACCCCAACGCCTTTGTTTCCATTCGCGAGTCACAACTGATCGAGTTAGCCAACCAACTGGTTTCTATGCAAACCGAAAACGACTATCGTTTGATGATGAGTCGCTATGGCGTCAGACGCAGCGATCCTCGCTTTTGGCAGGTGAGCGATCAGATACGTGACCACTACCGCCTAGAGCGCCCGATAAGCAGTGCATTGCTGGATTACAATCGGCTTGAAAACCGTTAAGTCTGACCTCCTTTATTGGCGCATGGTTGTTGCACTCATTAGCACCGTTGTGGATCGATACCCCGCCTTAAACAGGTAAGCTTTGTTAGACCGGCGGGGTAGCCAAGCTACTGCCAACCGGGGTCAATAAAATGGGCTATTTTAGTAGATTCTTAAGGCTGCTCAGGGTGGCTCGACCTTGCGCCTTGTTGGCCACTTCGCAACCCGGTTCACGCCCAAACCACTCCAGATCTTCCTCCGGCAGTTCGTCTAGAAAACGACTCGGCACGGTATCGATCACCTCGCCAAACTGTTTGCGTTGGCGGGTCAGAGTCATGGTCAGGGTCTTGCGCGCTCGGGTAATGCCGACGTAGGCAAGCCGGCGCTCCTCTTCAACAAAATCTTCCTCGATGCTGTTGCGGTGGGGCAGCAACTCCTCCTCCATCCCGATCATGTAGACATGCGGATACTCGAGTCCTTTGGAGGCGTGCAGGGTCGAGAGCTGGACCCTGTCGTCATCCTCATCCTCCTCCTGTTGCTCGAGCATATCGATTAACAACAGCCGAGTGACCGCATCGTCGATCTCGGCATCGGGGTTGTCCTCCTGCAATCGCTCCAGCGTGCGCTGCACCGAGTCGACCAAGAACCAGACATTAGCCATACGGCGCTCGGCCTGAACATCCGAGTTACAGTTCTGGTAAGTCCAGGCTTCGTAATCGATATCACGGATCATCTGTTTGATCGCTTCAATCGGGTCGCTTTGGTGGCAGTGCTGGTGCACCCCTTTGAGCCAATGGCTAAACTCGTGCAACTTGGTCTGGGCACGGGCCGATAGTACTTGGGTCAAGCCCAGCTCGCCGCTAGCCTCAAACATACTGACCTGACGTTCAGCAGCGTAGCCAGACAGTTTCTCCAACGTACCGGGACCGATCTCGCGCCGCGGCAGGTTGATGATGCGTAGGAAGGCGTTGTCATCGTCGGGATTAATCAGCACCTTGAGGTAGGCCATGATGTCCTTGACCTCGGCACGGGAGAAGAACGACGTCCCGCCGCTGAGTTTGTAAGGAATCTGATTGGTCTGCAGCTTCATCTCGATCAATCGTGACTGATGGTTGCCTCGATACAAGATGGCGTAGTCGCGGTAATGATTTTGCAATCTCAGCCGCCGCTCGATGATGTCGGCCGCGATCCGTTCGGCTTCGGCGTCTTCGTTACGACAGATAACCACTCGCAGCGGATCGCCCGAGCCCATCTCGCTCCATAGCGTCTTTTCAAAATCGTGCGGATTGTTGCCGATCAGCTGATTGGCGGCTTTAAGAATACGGCTGGTAGAGCGATAGTTCTGCTCCAACATCACCACCCGTAGCGACGGAAAGTCGGTCTTGAGTAGCGACAAGTTTTCCGGCCGAGCACCACGCCAGGCGTAGATAGACTGATCGTCGTCGCCCACCACGGTCAAACCACCACGGATCCCCACCAGCAGCTTCACCATCAAGTACTGGCTAGTGTTGGTATCCTGATATTCGTCCACCAACAGGTAGCGGATCTTGCGTTGCCAGCGCTCGAGAACATCGGCTCGCTGCTGGAACAACAACGTCGGGATCAGTATCAGATCATCAAAATCGACCGCATTGTAGGCTCGCAGGCTACGGTTGTAACTGGCATAGACTCTTGCCGCCAACTCTTCGTTACCGTTTTGCGCTTGCTGGTAGGCACGGTCTGGACCAATCAGATCGTTCTTCCAGCTGGAGATCGTATGCTGGATGGAGTCGACCAGGTCGGTCTCTTCCAGATTGTCCTTCTGCATCAGCCCTTTAATTAACGCCTGGGCATCGCCAGCATCATAGATCGAGAAGCCCGGTTTAAAGCCCAGTAATTTGTGTTCACGACGGATGATATTGAGACCCAAATTATGAAACGTCGATACGGTCAGGCCGCGCGAAGCGGGCCCTTTGACCAGCTTACCCACCCGCTCTTTCATCTCACGAGAGGCTTTATTGGTAAAGGTCACGGCCGCGATATGGTGGGCCTTAATGCCACAGGTCTCGATCAGGTAGGCAATTTTTTTGGTGATGACGCTAGTTTTGCCACTGCCTGCGCCAGCCAACACCAGCAAGGGTCCATCGACGTATAGTACGGCCTCTTTCTGACGAGGGTTGAGGTTTGTCACGACTTATAAAGCCTCTAAATACAGATTATTAAACCGATAAAAACGACATGACATAACCATGCTTCGTCGCAAGCGCCCGCACTACCATCCATAACAACCGTCACACTAACGACCTTAGGGCACACTAAACCAAGAGTATCGACTCATCGTTTAAACTTGCCTCGCCAGCGAACTCTAACTGAGGATTACAGAACAACTCTACCTGCTTATAGCTACAGCCGTATAATTATAAAAGTTATTCATACAGGTTATAGCTAAAGCATTAGCCAGAATGGCCGATACTAATTAGATTAGAGATTCTACCGCTCAAGCAGCCGTAATAACACTAGCAGGACATGTAACGAAGTCATGCCAACGGGCAATAATAATAACGCGCCCCATCTGCTGATCATTGCGCCAGCAGAACCTGTCTATCAGAGTTTGGCCTGGCCATTGCTGCAGTCGCCTGTGCCTGGCTATCGGCTAACGTGGTGCACCTCGATCAAAGAGGCCCTGGCTCAAGGACATCATTCGAGCTTTGACCTGATCCTGCTGGCCGACTGTTTTGCCGATCGCTCCCATATCCAACAAGCCCGTCGACTGCGATTAACCATTCCCGTCATCGTGTTTGGCCAACAGATCCAACCGCAAGACGAAGAGCGCTATATCAACGATGGCGCGATCGACGTATTGGAGCTGACTCAGCTTAACCTCAGCGTGTTGCGCCGCGCCTTCCGCTATGTCGAGAAACTGCATGAACGCGATACACAGATTGAAAGCCTACGACTCTACGACGATCTAACCGGCTCCCCCTCCCGGCTCAGTTTTACCCAGCAGCTTAACCAGCAGTTTGAACACGCCAACCATAGCCAGCAAAAACTGGGACTGATGATGCTCAACATCGACGGTTTTAAACGGGTCCACAATGCGCTGGGCCCCGAGGTCGGGGACGAAACAATCAGCAAGGTCGCGTCGCGGTTACAGGCAGGCTTAGAGTCGGGGCAAGAGCTAGCTCGAGTCGGCGATAATCAGTTTGCGCTGCTAGTAATGGGCGATGATGTCGAAGTACAGCTGACCAAGCAGATCGAACGCATCTGCTATCTGCACCAACGCCCTTACCGCGTTCAGGGCCATAACTTGGCGCTGGGAGTCAGCATCGGGTGCTCCATCTACCCTGATAGCGCCCAAGACATGGCCAGCCTCATTCGCCACTCGGGTTCGGCATTGCATCTAGCCAAGAAAGAGCGCGGCTGCACCTTCCGCTTTTATCAAGAAAGCAATTACGAAGAGGCGGTCAATCAGATCACGCTGGAGCCAGAGCTCCTCAACGCGCTGCGCCAAGAGCAGTTCGTACTGCACTACCAACCACGCGTCGACCTTCACACTGGTCGGACTGTTGGAGTCGAAGCGCTGATTCGTTGGCAACACCCACAAAAAGGCCTGCTCTACCCCGACACTTTTATTCCGATGGCCGAAAAATCCGGCCTGATCGTTCCAATGGGCTACTGGGTGTTCAACAAAGCGTTGGAAGATCTCAAGCTGCTCGACGCCCAAGGCTGTGAACTGAATAAGATCGGTATCAACCTGTCTTTCCGCCAGTTCCAGGACGATACCTTGGTACCCACTATCGCCAGGCTGCTCAGCCGCAGCGGTATCCACCCCGGTCGGGTTGAATTTGAATTGACCGAAACCTCGGTAGCGCTCAACGAGCAACATGTCAGCCTCTGCATCGCCGATCTCAATACTCTCGGGGTCACCTTCTCGCTGGATGATTTCGGAACCGGCTATTCGTCATTTGCCCACCTGCAAAAGCTGCCCATCAGCACCCTCAAGATCGACCGCTCCTTCGTCCAAGGGGTCTGCGATAACACTGACGACGCCGAGATCGTTCGTGCGATCATCAACCTGGCGCACAACCTACGCAAAGACGTGGTCGCCGAAGGGGCCGAAACAGCGGAACAGGTCGCCTTCTTGGAGCGTAACCAGTGCGACCAGGTGCAAGGTTTCTTCTTCAGTAAACCGGTACCGCTACCGCTGCTGTTCAAGCAGCTGAAACAGCAGCGCCAAACCAAGCAGCTAGAACAAGTCATCGCACTCTAACCGATTCTGGTTAGCGCCCAGCTGTCGCGCGCTCCTGTTTGCGGTAACTCAACGACTCCAACAGATGCGACCGCTCGACCAAACGCGAACCAGCCAAATCCGCCAGCGTGCGCGCGACCCGGAGCACCCGGTGATAGGCCCTGGCAGACAAGCCGAGCCGATTCAGCGCCTGCTCCATCATCAAGCGATCATCCCGGTTCAATTGGCAATCCTGCTCGATCTCGCGCCCACTGAGCTGGCTATTGAGCTTGCCGTGTCGATGCTGCTGCCCCTGGCGAGCCTGCAACACCCGTTGCCGTACCTGGGCAGAGCTTTCAATCGCCACCGGGTCGGCGGTGAGTTCACCCTCCGCCAAAGCCGCCACCTCAATATGCAGATCCAGCCGGTCCAATAGCGGACCCGATATCTTGCTCTGATAACGCATCACTATATCGGGGCTACAGCGACAGCGTCCGCGTAAATCACCGTAATAGCCGCAAGGACAAGGATTCATCGCCGCCACCAGTTGAAAATTTGCCGGAAACGTCACCTGCGAACGCGCCCGCGAGATACAGATCTCGCCGGACTCCATCGGCTGCCGCAACACCTCCAACACCTTGCGGTCAAACTCTGTCAGCTCATCCAGAAACAGCACGCCATGATTGGCTAGCGAGATCTCACCCGGTCGCGGCGTACTGCCTCCCCCTACCAACGCCACCCCCGAAACGGTATGGTGCGGCTGCCTGAAGGGTCGCTGCTGGCTTAACACTGAGCCTTGCGATTGCGAGGAAACCGAGCGTATCGAGGCCACATCCAGATGTTCTTGCACCGTTAAAGGCGGCAGTAATCCCGCTAATCGACTCGCCAGCATAGTTTTACCGGTACCTGGCGGCCCGACCATCAGCAGATTCAAACACCCCGACTAAGCATTCCTGAGCCTTGCTGCAGAGGCCGCCAAAGCCCGCTACGGACGTTTAATGGAGTGAGGGTTGGTTCCGTCCACAGAAGACAGCTACCGCACTCTGCCGCCTTCCTAGCTACGACCGTTGTTGCGACAGGCTGTGTGAAAACTCCCTTTAACCAATTAGTCATTCCAGCAAGGTCAAAAATCGGCACTCATCATGGCTTTTGGCGGGCTATGCGGCCCACTACAGGTTCTATCGACTCCTGGATTGCCTTCGCCGAGATAGCTGTATAACTAAGCTGGTACTGTAAAAAGTGGCTGAACTGAGCGTTAGGCTTTCAGCGCCCTGATTAGAGCTTCTTGTCCCAAGATCGATAGCATGCGTTTCAGGTTGTAGGCGAGAACATGCAAACTCATCTCTGTACTGACGTTCTTCAGTCGTTTGGTCAGGAAGTGGGTCGCACCCATCCACGATTTTATAGTGCCAAAGGGGTGCTCAACGGTTCCTTTTCGGATCACCATGGTATCGGGTGAAGCATTCAGACGCTGCTGCATCGCTTCCATCTCTGCTTCATGAACCCAGCGTCTCATTTTCCGCGGATCTCGTTTGGCACGCGTACACTGAGATCGAATGGTACAGTCCCGACAGGCGGTGCAGTTGAAGTACACCTTTAAAGATTGCCCTTTCTCAACTGTTAAGAACCGGTATTGAAGCTCATTACCCGCAGGGCAGGTATAAACATCCCGCTCACGTTCATACTTGAACAACGAACGATTAAAGAAGCCATTCTTCTCTGATCCGGAAGTGTCTGTCTTAGGCACCAGGGCGATTACGCCAGTATCCTGAGCATCCTTAATATCCTGACGGCTGTAATAGCCTTTGTCGGCGATGACGGTAATATCATTCTTTTGCAGTGCAGCCTGAGCCAGCTTTGATACGCTGGCAAACTGGCCTCGATCATTGGTATTGGTGACCTCATGGGCAAGGATCAAATGATGTTTGGTATCGACCACGCTCTGCACGTTGTAGCAAACAGCCCTGGCCATATCTCTTGTTTTTAGCAGCCGAGAGTCTGGATCGGTCGTTGATACCTGCTTGTCCGGATGCTTATTAACGGCTTCCTCCATCGCTTTGAGCTTGGCAAGCTGGTCTTTCATCCAAGCGATCTTCGGAGAGATCGGTGCAGATGTTTCTGACTCGCCATCTTGTTTATCAGACTGATCCAGTTGAGCCATATAGTCATTGATATGCTTTTCAGTCCGCTCAATATGGAACTTAAGTTTGCGTGCGGTGTAGTTGTTGTCTTTGCTGTTAACGGCTTTGAACTTGCTGCCATCGATCGCTACGACAGCGTCTGAAAACATGTCCATCTTTCGGCATAGATCGACGAAGGTCCGGCAGGCGTTCTTAATCCCTTTGCCGTTGTCTTTTCTGAAGTCCGCGATGGTTTTAAAATCAGGACTAAGTCGCTCCGTTAGCCACATGAGTTCGACGTTTCGGTGCGCTTCTTTTTCCAGCCGTCTCGACGACTGGATGCGATTGAGGTAGCCATAAACATAGAGCTTGAGCAGCGTTGCAGGATGATAACCAGGCCGACCTGTTTGTTTGGCAATCAAGCGCTGAAAGCCGAGACCGTGCAGATCGAGATGGTCAACAAAGGCATCAATAACCCTGACCGGGTTATCTTCTGAAACGAAGTCGTCGAGAGATTCAGGGAACAATGTGACCTGAGATCGGCCTTGGCCTTGAATGTGGGATGACATATCAGCGGACTCAAAATGGTTCGCTGATAATTGTAGTAATAGATCGAGTTTTCACACAGCCTGGCGACTTAGCGGTCATGCTGACAAGGGCTTCTTGAGCCATTATCTAATGGGATTCGACCCACTCCTGCCGCTAACTATCACCTCATATATATCTAGTGATACAGTCATAAATCGTCAGAAACAAACGAACTCTGAATAAGGAAATACAGTGATTGCATCGCCAGTCTTTAGAGCTTTAATCGTGGTTTTTCTCGTGCATACGCTCATGGGATGTGGTGTTGGAGTGTACTCAAAGTTCAGGGGTGATGCTCCCGACCCAAAAGATGGCAGAGTCTATTATCCACCTATTGAGCAACTCTCTTATCTGATCAATGGAAATACAAACTCCTTCGTATCAAAGAAAATGTTGCTTGAAAAATATGGTGAGCCCTCAAAAAAGATCTATGACGAAGAAACAAACAGAGAGAACTGGGTTTTCAATCTCCAGAGGCCAGAGCGCGACACTGATCAGACGCTAGTCCTGTGGCTCCTACTTCCTATCCCTTTGCCATATCCCGATGCATCACCATCGTTAGAGGTTTCTTTTAACAAAGCAGACCAAGTCACAGACGTTGTTTTTCGAGATTTTTACGAGAAAAAAGGTGGCGCGGGGATACTTTGCGTTCCAGATTGGGGGATGACTGAAGGCGGCCTTTGCAGTGCGATATAAAGGGCCCTTCACGAGCTAACAGAGCCCTACGAATGGATCTGTGGCGATTCAGGATGGTCGCTTTATGCGACAATGTATGGACCCCTCCCTCCCCAGCGGGACGCTAGGCTTAGTGTCTACCAAAACGCTAAAAGAGGAATCCACACATGGCTAAAGTTAATACCATCGGCGTCGATCTGGCAAAGAATGTTATCCAGTCTTCAGTCGTATCCCCCTCTGGTAAAGAGCTCCAGAACAAAGAGCTGACGCGTATTAAGTTTGCCGAGTTTCTGGCCAAGCAAAAACCTGCGTTGGTCGCTTTTGAAGCCTGCGCTACGGCGCACTATTGGGCAAGGTATGCCCAGAAGAATGGCCATCAAACCAAAATTATTCCTGCTAAAGCGGTCGCACCGTTTCGACAAGGCCATAAAACAGACAAAAACGATGCTCTGGCGGTTGCCGAAGCAGCAATCCGCCCGAACATCAAACAAGCCCCATTGAAGAGCATCGAGCAGCAGGGCCTTCAATCCATACAGCGTTCACGGGAGCTTTTGGTTCAAGATAGAACCGCAATCTCTAATCATATTCGCGGTCTACTGATGGAGTTTGGCGTCGTCATTCCTCAGGGGTGGGCTGCATTAGAAACGCATATCCCACGCGTATTGGAAGACGCTGAGAACGGTGTTCCTCATATGTATCGGCCGACGCTGCACCGAATGTTCGAGCGGTACCATCGGCTCAAGGAAGATATCGCCTTTCTCAACGAACAGATCAAACAGCTCATCAAGCAAAACGACGCCTGTAAGCGCTTGATGGATCTGGAAGGCGTCGGCCCCATCAGTGCTGTCTTATTATTTGCCACCCTGGGTACGGGTGAGGCGTTTCAAAATGGAAGAGAGTTTTCTGCCTATGTTGGTCTGACGCCTAAGCAGTACAGCAGCGGTGGAAAAACCAACCTGATAGGCATCAGCAAGCATGTTGCTAATCGACGGCTACGCGCTGTGCTTATCCAGGGCGCCAGAGCTTACGTGCATCGTGGATTAAAAGATCCGCAGACGCCGAAGCAGAAGTGGCTGTGGGCGTTGATTGAACGGGCTGGATACGGAAAGGCTGCAGTTGCTCTCGCCAACAAGAATGTACGTACCGCTTGGGCACTGCTTACCAAGGGCACCGCGTACAACAGGGCTCAAGCCTATGAAGCGTTAACAGCGTAAAAGAAGTTGATCAGATGAAAAGGTAACGAGTTCAGTAAGCAAGCCAGGATCAGATAGAGATATTCGCCCCGATCAAACCTGTTCCGCTCTGTGGCCTGCGAGGCCATTGCGACATTGAGGAATTGGGGTGCGCATACATAGAGGGCTAGGAGATAGCGTCTCCACTAAAAAGCCGAATATACATACGCGTCTTAACTCTGAAACAGTGCTTCCTTGCTAAACAGGAGGGGTCCATATACAGAGCGGTCACGATGCCTTCGAGAAAGGGGAGGCAAAAGGCAAGACCTGATACCGTTCTTTCATAGCATATTGTAGCGAACAGGAAGAGGTGCTGACGCTTTTAACGGTATTCTTGATGGTGGGTTTAGGTGGTGGTGGCATTGATCCCGAGCATCTGGTTTACCAGGAAAATCTTCTGCTAAATATCAAGGTCTTGAAAGGTGCTCTATAGTTATGCCTTGAGCTTTTCCTATGGGGTGGTTTACTGGTAATCTTCCTTGGACAAAACAAACAAATGGACGTCTGTTTTCATCTTATGATAACTAAACAATCATCAATTTATCAGAGCTTATTTGAATGGTTTGGACGAAAGACAACGTCTAATGCTGTCCGAAGAGTAGGTCTTCTAAGGATGGCCCTCGCTACTGACGTCGGCCTTGTTCGAGCAGAAAACCAAGATCGCGCAGCGGTCCTTAGGATTCGTAGACCTAATGAAAACGGAACCGTCATTGCTGTTGTTTGTGATGGTATGGGAGGGATGGAATCAGGGGCTGAGTGTGCTTCAAAAGCTCTAGCTTCATTCTTGTTTCATTGCATGAACTCCATAGAACCAACCGAACTCATGCTAAAGAATGCGGTTTTAGAAGCTAATAAGACCGTCTATTCTGACCATGGGGGTAGAGGAGGAGCAACGCTATCTGCTGCCTGCCTGGATGGTAAAGGCACGCTCACCGGGGTGAATGTTGGTGACAGCCGTATTTATTGCTTTACCAATAGCGGGCTATCCCGCATTTCTGCAGATGACACTTTGGCCGGTCAGTTCGGCAGTGAAAATGAAGTGTTCAGTGGTCGTAATGAGCTATTGCAACATGTCGGTATTGGTAAGGACATTGAACCGCACATTTTACCGATTGAGTCCTTCGAGGGGGCAGATGCGCGCTTACTTCTAACTTCGGATGGCGTGCACTTCATGGATGAGGGTTTGATGGCATCAATCATTCAACACGCTAATGAACCAGCCAAAGCGGCCCAGAGGTTAACCGAGTTATCCAAGTGGCTCGGCGGCAAGGATAACGCTACCACTATCTTGAGCTCATCATACAATCAGCTCATTGAATTTAGGGATGAATCAAGGCCTGGTATCGTAGAGGTTTGGGATTCATTCGGTGAGCTGCAGCTTCATATACCTCAATATATACCTCAATTTAAATCGCCAAAGAATTCTGTAGCAGCAAAAGATTCGCCTTCCCCCGAGCTAGTGCAAAGTAAGAACGAGAAGCCGGAGAACGAATCAAAGGCTACTTCAAATCCAAAAAAGCGGCGCAAATCTAGGGCCAAGGCTTCTGGTAAAAAAGATGTCGAAGGCGATAACGGTGACGTCGAGTCTCCACCTAAGGAAATACCACAGCTAAATATAAAGTTCGATAGCTCACAAGGAGAGTGATTTGACTGAATTACCAGTGCGATATTTGCCTACCGGAAAGGTTGCAAATGGTGGCTTTGGAAGTGTTTCGTTCTGCACTGATACAAACTTAGATCGACTTGTCGCGATAAAATCTATCCAAGATGCTCAAGAGCTGAGTCGGTTGATGGATGAAATATCGGCTTTGATGGCGATGCGGTCTAATCATGTGGTTCAGGTATACGACTTGCTCTTCGACAACGATACACCTACGGGCATAATCGAAGAGTTTATCTCTGGTATGGATTTGCTGGAGAGCTCTGAACCTCAGGCTTCTATCGAGAATTATTTAAGGACGTTGTGGCAGCTTGCTGCTGGTCTTTCCGACATACATGCCCATGGAATCATCCATCGCGATATCAAGCCGAATAATATGAAGCTTGATGATGAGGGGGTGCTCAAAATATTTGATTTTGGGCTGTCGCGCTTTGCCGACCCTGATGCCGGTACCGTTGGATTCAAGGGCACATTCTACTTTGCCGCTCCTGAGCTGTTCGTAGATGGCAAAGTATCTTTCACGCAAGCTGTAGATGTATACGCGTTCGGGGCCACTGCTTGTTATTTGGCGGATAAAAGCCTCCCTTCTGGGTTTTCAAAGTCTCCCCCTGATCCTGCTCCTGCGGATGCTTTTTCGTCGAAGCAAATAGGGATCCCTGATGAGTTGTCTAGCCTCTTTCTCGAGTGTCTGGCACATGACCCGGTGCAACGACCTTCTATGGCGTTTGTGAGGGATTCGATTGCTAAGTACTTGCTGAAAGACAAGCATCAAGCCTTGGCTGTTTTTGGCAATGCTCCCCAATATCTCAATAAAAGTAACAAGAGCGTAACTCTTAATCTTGGGAATATAGGTGCAGCAGTGATCGCATACGACGGCCTTCGTTTTTATGTTCAGAGTGTCTCTGGTGAAGTTCTTATAAATAACAGTGTCGTAGCGGCCAACGATGAAATGCCAGGCTCCTGCGTCGTGGCGCTGGGGGCGGCAACTCGTCACTATACTGAGCGAGCTTTCATAACTTTTGATATATCCCACCCCGAGGTGCTTTTATGAACGGCCCGCATAGCGAAAATGATGAAATTGCTGGCCGCTATAAAATCGAATCGTTCATCGGGGAAGGGGGGATGCAATATGTCTACAATGCACAGGATATGCTTCTAGCAAGAAATGTGGCTCTCAAAACTCCGAAAAATCCATCAGCGGAAAAACGATTTCGTCGAAGTGCTGTCGTAGCGTCAAAGGTCAACCATCCCAACGTCGCTAAGACTCTCGATTATGTCGAATATGAAGACAGGGCGTATTTGGTTGAAGAGCTTATTGTTGGTGCTGATCTGGATAAAGCTATTGTCGATAAGACCAGTTGCGTAGACCCTTACCTCGCAGCCCGTATTATGCATAATCTATCCAAAGGGTTAGCCGCTTCGCATCATGCTGGTGTTGTTCATCGAGACCTGAAACCGACCAATATTATGGTATCCGGAGGTTTTCAGACCGAAAGCATAAAAATCACCGATTTTGGCATTGCTAAAATGGCTGAGGAGGAGCTTGCTCAGGCAGCAGAGAATGAGACATTAACCGGTACGCAGACGGCCATTGGTGCTCTACCGTATATGGCTCCTGAAGCTATAGCTACCCCCAGAGAAGTAACCGTTGCAGCGGACGTGTGGTCGCTTGGCGCGATGATGTACGAATTGCTTGCAGGTGAGAAACCGTTTGGGTCGGGTTTGATTGCGGTCAGCAGAATAATGAGTAACCAAAAGCCGCAATTTCCAGCCTTCATAACTGGTAACGCCCAGTTCAGTCCGCTAGCTAGTAGCTTGATAGATATAATTTTGGAATGCCTATCTTTTGATCAGAACGACAGGCCAACTGCAGACGAAATTGTCGAGAAATGCTCCTTTCTCTGTTACCCAACCAAGGAGAGGCGCATTGGTACGGTTATAGAAACGGGTTTTAGATACGGCTTCATTAGTGATCAGGGAGAAAGGATCTTTTTTCACTACGATAGTATCTATGGTGGGCGGCCCGCACAGGGCTCTAGTGTTATGCTCTCTAAATATCCAGGAGGTGGTTCATGGAGAGCACATCCTGTCGTCAAGCTACCCTAGTGGATGCTGAATAAAAACCCTCATATTATTCTCTGAAATTGATTGCAAATATTGCCGGTAGACGCCCATCAGCAATGGTTACTTAAAGAATGAGAAAGGTGCCAGGTCTTGCCTTTTGCCCCTTGCTGATCCGCAAAATACTACGCTCTTTTCCGCCCGCCATGAGTGAGCCCCACGTCCGCTTCGTAGAGGAAGCCGCCGTTTCGCTTCTTCTCCTGAACGGCTCGTGCAGCGTTTCCTCAGTGGCCGCTATGGCGCAAACTGAGGGCACTCTCACTGGCCACAAACTTCATGGGTTAATGTACCCTACTATTAGTAAACTGTGGCCACCCGCAGCGGCCACTTCCAGTGCTCGCTTGGCCTGAAACTGGCCTTTTACTTCAGCCAGGTCCAACTCGAACTGGGGAGTAGGCAGCAGCGGCGTAGGGGTCGCATCGATCAATTGGTGCTTTAACAGGTGGGCGCAGGCGTTCAACAGGTGCGACGCCCCGATGATCGATGCCTCTTCAACCAGCGCCGCTTCATCGGCACTCGCCGCTGGCAGCAACAGTGCTCGTCCCGCTGAGGTGGCCTGAATCGCAACCGGCAACGCACCCGGTACCGCTCGTAGCTCCCCCGATAGCGCCAATTCGCCGATCACTTCGTAGTGGTCTAATTCAGACTGCGGAATCTGCCCCGACGCACAGAGAATACCGAGCGCGATAGCCAAGTCATAACGACCGCCCTCTTTGGGCAGATCAGCCGGAGCCAAATTGACGGTGATCCGCCGCATCGGATACTCGAGCCGTGCATTAAGCAGCGCGCTGCGAACTCGATCTTTGGATTCTTTTACCGCGGTTTCGGGCAGGCCTACGATAGAAATGGTGGGGTATAATAACCACCATTACTTAAAAACTCAGGATCTAGAATGAGCCACCACACTATCTCATCCCCGACAGCGTACTCCTACGTCCGATTTTCACGTCCTGAGCAAATGAAAGGAGATAGCTTACGGCGACAAAAAGAACTTTCTGAGGCTTATGTACGAGAACATAACCTAGTACTAGACACTACTCTTCACCTAAATGATCTTGGAGTATCGGCATTCTCTGGGGCCAATGTAGACCAAGGCGCATTAGGTGGCTTTCTAGTGGCAATTGAACAGGGGGCTGTAAAGGAAGGGTCATACCTATTAATCGAGAGCTTAGACCGAATTTCTAGGCAAAAAGTGGCTTCAGCTTTAGAGCTTTTCTTAGGAATTCTACGCAAGGGAATCATCATCGTCACGCTGTCTGATGGTATGAAGTATGACTATGAAGACATCAACACGAACGAGCTCATCATATCGATCACGATCATGAGCAGAGCTCACGAAGAGAGCCTAACTAAAAGCAAGAGACTAGTCGCTGCTTGGAAGAAAAAGCGACAGTTAATAGGGCAACAAAAGATGACTAGATGGGCACCTGCTTGGCTGGATCTAAACGACGACAGAACAGAGTTTAATCTCATACCAGAACGTGTTTCAGTCATTCGAGACATCTTTAACTGGGCGGCATCAGGACTTGGAACTAGTTTGATAATCAGACGTTTAGAAGAAGCAAGAATTAAACCATGGGGGATCGGAAGAAATAGATTACCTACTAAGTGGCATGCCAGCTACATACAAAAGATAGTGACTAACCGAGCTGTTCTAGGGGAGTTTCAGTCGACAAGTAGCCAGTCTAGTGACTCCAATGAAATCGTTAAGGGGTACTATCCAGCGATCATTGCCGAAGACCTTTTCTACAGGGTACAGGAAGCTCGAAGCAGCAGGAGGGTTACAGGAGGCGGAAGAAAGGGGAAGACATTGAGCAACCTATTTTCAAAGCTAGCCTATTGTGGCTATAGCCTTGAAAATGACATGGGTGGCCACAAGTGCTCCGGTAACGATGAACTCATGGCCTACGTCAACAAAGGAGCACGTTTCCCCATAAAATACCTGCAGTGTAGCCGCTTAAAGAACGGAAATACTGGGTGCGAAAGATGTAAAAAAATGTGGCGATATGACTACTTTGAAACTGCATTTCTCACCCACGTAAAGGACATCAACATAGATGAGTTACTTGGCACCCCGACTGAGCACAAAAGAACAATTACCGAACTAGGTAACCAACTAAGTGTTAAACGCGGTCACCTGGAACACACGAAGTCTCAAATTGAGAAAATAACCGTCGCAAGCTTGCAGCATGACGGGGCGATACCGGGCTTTTTGATAGAGAAGGGAATCAAGCTAGAAACAGAGCAGCAAGAGTTAGAAGGCCTCATCCGCGACACAGAATCTACACTCAATGGCCTAGCTGCAAAAAATAGTGTTCTTCAACAAAATTACAACATGATGCATGACCTAATTGCCTACATGGACAGCGCTGATGACTCAGAGCTTCTTGATGTACGAATAAGGCTTTCGGAGCTTCTCAAGCAGTTTATAGACCGCATAGAGGTGTATTCAAAAGGTCGAATCACGCAAGAGGATGTTTGGGATAAGGTTAAAGAGTTCTATCCAGACAATGAGGTGAGCGAGTACCAAAAACTGAGATTAGAAAATAAAAACGTGACTCCATTTTTTCTAGTGCACTTCAAATCCGGAGAAAAACGCCTTGTATGCCCTGATCCAAAAGAGCCCAAAAAATTGATCACCAATTTGAAGTGGAGCGATAGTGAGATTATTGAGCTAGAAGCAAGCTGGAAGCCGTAGCCCCCGGCTGAGGAGCTGCAGAGACCAGAAAGGTTTAGCTACAGTCCCATTAGCTTCTTTGAATCGACTGTAAAATAGGTTAGCCCATCAATCTTAATTCCATCCTTCTCGTATCGCCCATACGCCCAACATGAATCATCGTTAAGCATCACTTCCCATAGCAGAAGCCCGAAGAACTTAGCAGCTGCAACAGGGTCATTTTCACATGCTTCTGAATAGATCGGTTCAAAAACAGTACCGGCCCAATTAGCACCAGGAATCCAGCTTGATGTTTGGATATCGGTGTTATTTATTTTGTCGCTGAGCTCTTCAAAAATAGCGGCGTAGTCGGCTTCACTAAGCCTACTACGCCAGCGAATATAAGCTTTCTTATGCGGTATAGTTTTGATTTCTTTACCCGCGTCAAGCGAATACAACATGACTTCCCCTTACTACATGAGACCTAGAACCCTTTAAAGGCCTTCTCCAAATCGGCAGAAAAACGCTCCAAAGCAACCCCACACGCATGGCAAATAGCCATGACTTCCAGTAGATCGAGCCTGCGCTCCCCACTCTCATACTTCGAAACATAGCTCTGAGGCTTGTTCAGGGATTTTGCCAGCTGAACCTGAGTTAGCTGTGCATTAAGGCGTAAGACTCGTAAGGCCTCCCTCAACATTTCCTGCTGTGTACTCCAAATGCTTGTTTTCATGTGGAGTAGTAGACGTTGGCTTACCAGATATCCCATTTTAGGATATTATTCATTCTGAAGATCCCGCCCGAGCAATTAGAGCGGTGACAGGGATGTAGCCACAGGAACTCATCATCAGGTTCAGGTGAGTTAGAAATAATATATAAGGAACTAAGATGATCAGGAAAATCTCACTGGCAATTGTGCTACTGCTTCCACTTCAAGCTTCATACGCATTTGATTTGAAAGGCGTACTGGAAGGTGCTGTAGAGTTAGCAGAAATAGTTATTGACACCAAAGGCCTGAAAGCTAAACGTGATGAACTTAAGGCTCAATCAGAGGCAGTTTTTAGTGAAAGCAGTGAACTTCTAAAAACGATGGACGAAGAGATTTGTTATAGCTGTTGGCATTCCCTAAACGCTAGCACTGCTAACGGAAAACGTTATTTTTTAAATGATATGGAACTGGCAGATTCTGAAATTTCTGCCGGGAACACAAACAATGCCAAGTCATTACTAGACGATGCTTCAACCAACTTGGAGAACATTGTATTTGCTAAAGAAGAAGCGAGCGCATCATATAAAGCAGCCATCGAGAACAAAGCACAGGAAGACAAAAAAAATGAGGCCGTTAAACAGCAACAGCTTTCTAGTAAAAATGAATTAATTAAAAGCATCAAAGACGGCACACAAAGATCAAAGCTTAGTCGCTGTGCTGGAGCTACGAAGAAGTACGCTGAACACGAAAAGGACAAAAGCTACTACACATATTCTAGAGGGATGAAGTCTTATAACAGCCAAGTAGCTTGGCTCAATGACCATCTTGGCGGATACCAAAGGGAGGAAGGTGTAAAAGGATATAATTTAATGGATCAGGCTCTTAAGAATTATACATTCGGAGACATTATGGACAAATGTGATTCTCGTGGATTAAAAGTGAGAGGATATGTGGTTAGTCAATCAGTTAAAAATTCAAAGAGTTTATCTGGAGAGTTCTAGTAAACCATAAGGCACCAGCATAACAGCTGGTGCCAAGCCCCTGCTAAGCGAACAGAGCTCCATCTACAGACAGAAAGCCTACTGAATCACACTTGTCCTTAGTGGACAGATCTAGCCGGTCAAAAACCTTTGTTAGATATTGTTCTAGTCGATTCGAGCCATCATTATAATACCGTTGTAACAGCCAGCATTTATCCTGAATCAAACGTCGATATGACAACCGACCATTACTGGTTTGTATGGGGTTGCCTGCGGCAACTACCTTCGGTACAGACAGAGACACAGCTTGTTGTACAGAGTACCTGTCCTCCAAGTCGTTGTTTGGATCAGTCAGTATTACGTGGAAGTGTAGAGTGCCATTAGACTGACGTTCCCGTACAGCACACCCGTTAACAAAAAGAGCTTTTTTAATGTAACGTTTACCGTACAGTAGTTGATTAAGGAGTTTAATTAGAAAATTAAAGCTACTTAGACAGACGTGGTCATTTGTACCTTCACGAAAACTGATTGTTAAATGGTACTTGTTATTGGGGTTTGAGAGGATCTCCATGTAACCTGCGTGCTGTTGAACATTGAGAGCCTCAAGAGGAGTTAGTTTGTAATTAAGCATTGTATTTCCTGAATTTTAGGCGCAACTTCCCTATCAAGAAGCATATCGAGTTTGAAGGAAGAAACGAGGAGTACAAGGCGAGCCCGGATATACACAGGTGCCTCGTACACTTTACTATTTATAAAAGAAAGACTCAGCTAGCTGATGCTATATAGCTAGCGTTAAAATTTAACAATATGATAACTTTTTAAGTATCATGCCACTCGCCATTAACAAGCACTGTTCTTGATATAAAGCTATCAACGATATCGGGAGTGCAACAGACTGTATTAATAGTCAAAAAATACCCACAACCAATAACGTGATTGGAGTACTTGTCCCTGCGTTTAGCGATACGCCTGACAGCAGAAACCATAACATTTTGAAATTTTTTAATAGACTCGATTCCTTTAGGAAATCCATTCAAGCTTATATAACATTCCCCATATGCATGCTGTTCACGGGAAATACCATCGATCCCTTCTTCATCGCAAATCACCTTAGCTGACTCAGAAATAATTTCGTCTTGTATTAATAGCGCGATCTCCTCGCAGACATCGTTACGAAACTCCAGCTCAACTCTGTATTGGTTGTTGCAATTGCTCCAAAGGTAGCGGTTAGGGGATATGACCATCCCGCCGATAGTTGTTACTAGTTTTGTCATTTTTTATACCTCTAGGCGTAGGTACGCCTCTGTAATGAATTGATTTAATGTTTTTAATGGCTCCAGCCTTCAATAAACTGTGCTCATATGTAACTATGCATCGAGAGGGGTATAAAACCGCAATACATTCTGGCGAAGAGGTCGTTTATGCTTAAGAAAAGAAGGGGAAACCCGCGATTCCTAGAAGTTCGTTATACCGACACGAGTAGGGCTACAGCCAAGAAGAAGGAGCTAGCGGATGACTTCGCAGTTAAGATGACGCCATTGATAAGAAAGCTTGAAGCGGACGGATACACCTCGCTTGGAAGCATAAGTCACGCTTTGAATGAGCTTGAAGAAAGAACAAGGAGAGGAAAGAGGTGGACAAAAACGGCCGTAAGAAATTTGAAGGAAAGAATGTCTGCTGCCCGAACAGATTCAGTGATACCCCCTGGTAGCCCCCTAGCCCAGTTCTTTGATGAGTGATAAATATATTGGTAACTAACAATACATAGGTAACCAATGAAAAACTTCACATCATTTCTTAACGAAAAAAATAATGATCATTACTCTCTACTTAAAAAATTAATACGTGACCTAACTAGAGAACAGTCAGGCAGTAAAAAAATAATCCTCCTTATAAAGACCATGCTCGTAGTTCAAGGCTTATCTGAAACTGATCGAGATAAGTTAATAAGAACCATATAAAGTATACTTTATGAACCAATAAGGCAGCACCTATAAACCAACGTATTGTCACGTCCTAAAACCTATACCATTATTCAATTCCTAAATGTCTATGAAATTATGAGACTAATACTGGAGTGTAAAATGGCTGTAATAGGATATGCGCGAGTTAGCACGATTGGACAATCACTTGAGATCCAAATCGACAAGCTAAACGCAGCTAACGTGTCAAAAATTTTTGCTGAGAAGAAGTCAGGAACGAGCACACTATCTCGCGACCGGCTAAATGCAGCCTTAGACTACGTGCGTGAGGGTGACGTGTTCGTAGTTACGAAGCTAGATCGCTTAGCCCGCTCAGTAAACGATCTATCCACAATTGTTCAATACCTACATGACAAGGGTGTTGGGCTGCTCGTTCTTGACCAAGCAATTAATACTGAGTCAGCAGAAGGAAAATTGATGCTTCATATGCTGTCAGCAATTGCAGAGTTTGAAACTGATCTCAGGGCTACTCGTCAAGCGGAAGGGATTTTAAAGGCAAAGGAGAAAGGAATAAAATTTGGCGCACCACGTAAGCTTGATGACGATATCGTAACCATGCTCAAAATGGACGCTGAATCTGGAGCGTTCTCGAAGCTCGAACTGGCAAAAAAATATGACGTGAGTAGAACTACAGTTTATCGACTGCTAGCCAACAGCGCTGCCTAAACCGCTTGGTGATACCTTCACCAGCTTTTACCAATGACTTCACCTATGCTTCTTTAATAGTCGGCGCTGCACCCGACAGGCTAGCCAAAGGATTATCCACATGGAGCGTGTTACAAAAGCATCAGCATTCTCAATCTACTTGCTACTCTTGGCGTCCAATACCCATGCGTCGTCTTGTGGTGAGCACTTAAAGTATGGCCTCCCCTCCGAAGCAGACATAATCCTATGCCGCGATGGCTACTCTGTTGGGTTCGATCTGGAAAAACATGCTCCATTATGGACTAGCTATTTTATTACTAAAGCCTCTGCAGAAGCCTCATGCGATCAAGATCCAGACTTCATTCCAGACCCTGATCTTCCTGAGTCAGAGCAGGCAAGTGATGAGGACTACGCTGGAAGTGGTTGGGATAAGGGGCATATGGCTCCACGCGCAACAATGGACTTTAGTTGCGAGTCAGAGAAACAAAGCATCTATTACACCAATGCCGCTCCTCAACATCCAAAAATCAATCGAAATGGTTGGAGGACACTTGAAAGCCGAATTAGGAACCTAACTGATAGCGCTGGTGGGTTGTACATCGTAACTGGTGCCCACTACGGGAACAATAAGAAGCTAAGGGGTCACGTTGGTATACCAACCCATTTCTATAAAATCCTATACTCGCCAGAAGCTCACGCGGCACTAGCATTTTGGTATCCAAACGGCCCTATGAATGCCAAAGACATACCTTCTGGGCTTACCTCGATAAACGAAATAGAAAGTAAAACAGGGTATGACTTTCTCAACTTACTCAGTGCGTTTGAAGAGGTTTCAGTAGAAGCCACAATAGGAAGCAGTCTTTTTAATGACCTCCAGCAATAGGGGCAATTAGATTGTGTATGAAACTGTAGCCAAGTTTCACTTGATCACTTGTTCGGCGACAATTAGGATGACCGGTTGACGACAATTATCTTGGCCGGTTGGG
>JBALWS010000205.1:0-4653 GCA_036960405.1 Halopseudomonas sp.
CCGAGTAACAATCTGAGGCTCAAGCTTGCGGGCCGGTATCGCAGAACACTAAGACTAGAACACTAAGACTAAGCGGACATCATGTACAGTTTGAATCGACTCCCGCTCCTCCTAGCCCCAAAGCTGAATCCTAGCAGGGTTAGAATACGTGCCGAGTTAGAATGTCGATATCGATACGTTTCGAGAACTGGGCCTGTTTGTTTGACATTGGAAAAGACTTGTTAATATCTACAAGCCTGAAATAGGAATGAATAATTTCAAAAGGAAAAAGGTTCCAATGCTATAAACCCCTTTATTTGCCACCTTGTAGAACGCCGCGAGGCATAGAAACTTTAGAGAATCTATTTGAATCAGTACTACAACTTATTGATTTTCCTGGATCAAAAGCAGAGTTTTTTTGAGGATAAAGACTGTAATTGTTTCTGTAGGCAACAATCTCACCTGCACGCATATCTTTAATTTCTTCATATGCATTTGATAACAATACATTTTTCGATAGTTTTTTTCTGTTAAAGAATAGGCTGTACGAATATTTACTTAGTAAATCAGCAACATTTACCGCTTCGGTTACAATACAGAAATTGTAATCGCTATCATCTTTGGAATTAATGATCCTCCAGTTACAGAGAGCGTTATCTTTTTCAGCTTTATACATTCTGTAATGTTGGTTCAAATCCAGGTCACCCATGCTCCGATTTATCTTGGTGTTATACCATTCGATGTATTGATATGCGCTAGCCGTCATCATCGTCATGCAACCGCCACAATCATCCTCTGAAGCATGAAAAAACCCCTCCACCTCAATAGGCTCACCAATAAGCTCGCCTGCCTCTTCTTTGCATAGCCGCTCTAACTCTTCGAGTCCAGGTGTACCACAGGCGGATAACAGCAGTGACAAAGACAACAGAAGTAGATTTGAAAAACCGCGTCGTCCTTTTTGAACTGTGTTTCGTAACATGTGATTACTCATCCATGAGCCTAAAGGCCTAAGTCACTTGATTTTCTTTGGTATTCGCTAGGTTATCACAGACCAAGAAACATCTGGCGAGGAAGGGTTACAAGCAAAAGCTGAGATCGATCAGGATGTCCGCTAAGTAGATGAAGTTGTCGATATCGGAAGTCAGAACTATGTCTGCTTTGTTCGGCTCACATCCAGCTAATGGAGGCTGACGAGGCGCATTAGAGCCGGCTAAATGTCAGCAGGTTGCCGGCACCGCGCTGCATCGTAAAAGGCAGTGCTCGGGTGACGAAACGACCGTCTACCACCCGGGTCACGTGGACCACCGCGACCGAGTCGCCATTAAACAGCTTGGCCGTATCGACCTTGTCGAACTGGCTACCCAGATCCCGCACTCCGGAGGTAGGCGATGAGAACCCCATCTGCTGCCAGATCGGTGCCGGCAGGTCTTTGAGCAAGCCTTGTTGATACTCCCCAACCATCTTGGCATCGGCCAGATTGACGCTGCCCTCGGCGAGGTTGATCTCACCGCTGTCGAAGAATCCCCCCGAGGTGCTGGTTTGCGATACCAGGTTATCGTTTTCGTAATGGCTTTCGGTCTTGGTCCAACTCACCGATAGCGACCATTCCAGCCAGATACGGTAGTTAAGATAACGGTCGGGAAAGGTCCGCTGGCAGTCTTTGCGCTCAAGGTAGACGGCGTGGAAGGTAGACTTGTCGGGGGCCGATTCGATACCGGTGCTCAGTAGCAGCCCTTGATCGGTGAGTTGGCCGGAAATGGTCAGCTCGGTATCGCTGAGTTTGTCATGAAACGCTTGTCGGGCCGACTCGGGGATGGGGTCGTCGACCGTGGGGGGCGCTTCGGGTTCGTCGATGTAATCGTCGTCGCTGCCACCAAAGCCAAACAACGCCTTACTCAGTGCGCCGATCGCGACGGATTTTAGCTTACTGCTCAGCCATGCTTCTTTCGGGCCGATATCCAGCGACGAGGCGGCCAGCTCGTTAGCGCAGGGGCTGGGCTGTTCGACTGCCGCGTCGGGGATAGGCTGGTCGGACGTGGCCGCTGTAGTTATTGAAGGAGTCGAAACTGTGGTGGCTACGATTGCGGCAGCTGCGGGGACGGCTGGCGCGATCGGTGCTGCAGCGAGCGGACCGGGTATCAGTTCGGGGGGCAGCACCAGTTTTGGCCAGGCTTGTCCGGGACCGTAATGGAAATCGGCTTTGGCGTTATCGTAGCTGGGGTATTCGGCCACCTTGGATGCTGCGTCGGTCGCTGAGTTGGTCTTTTTATTGGTCGGTGAGAGCGATTGGGGTGGCGCCGTGTCCGCCGCGGTGGTTTGCGGTTGCACGGTTTCAGTTTGTTCTTTTTGAGTTTGTACGGGCTCGGTCTTGGCCGGCTTGTCTTGGCTGGTGCTGGGCTGAGTTGTCTCCGCAGGGGGATCGCTGCGGTGGGCCGTTGGTGTAGCACAACCCGCCAGTGAGGCACCGAGCGCCAAGCTGATCGCTGTGACAATGATCCGTTGGCGGTTCATAAGTCACCTCCACAGAGGCTGCCCAGATCAGCCAGTGCCGTAGCGGTACCGCAGGCGTCCATCAGGCCGGCGCCGTACTCTGCGTCTGGTCCTTGCCTGCCCAGATCCTGGCTGTGCAGTTGTAGCATTTTGGCCAGATCGGTCGCTCTAGCTTGCGGGCTAACCTGTAGTAACAGCGCCGCAACGCCGCTGGCATGGGCCGTTGCCATCGAAGTGCCCGACAGGATCGGTTGGCCGTGATTCGGCCCTGCGGTGATCATATCGACCCCCGGTGCGGCAACTTGGATATAGTCACCGCGGTTGGCGTTCGGGTACAGCTGTCGCTCTGCATCCACGGCGGTCACTGCCAAACTCTCGGGCCAGGCTGCCGGGTAGACCGGTCGTGCATTGGGGCCGCCATTACCCGCTGCGGCCAGCACTAGAATGCCGCGCTCGGCAGCCGCTTTGATCAATCGTTCCATCAGCGGTGACGGTGGTCCTCCGAGACTCATATTGATCAGCGGGATGTCGCGGCTGATCGCCTCGTCCAACGCTTTGACCAGGCTGCTACTCCAACACTGTGCCGCCAGCCCACCTTGTTCGCGGGGGTGGCAGGCCTTGAAACTATAGATCTTTACCCCTGGAGCTACGCCCGAGGCGCCGATGCCGTTGTTGCGCGCCCCGGCAATGATCGCCGCCACGGCGGTGCCATGCGCATCGGCCGAGTAGCCGCGACCGCTGAAATCGACTTGTTCAACCACCGTGCCAGCCAACTCGGGGTGGCTGGTGTCGATGCCGGTATCGATCACCGCCAGTTGCACCTGAGCGCCCGAATAGTGCGGCATCAATTGTTTGGCGGTGGACAGCGCCGGACCGTAATTAAATCGCTCCAGCGGGTCGGGAATCGATTGCACCAACGGGGTATTGCCGAGGCTATCGCTGGCGGTTGAGGCAGGATTGAGCGTGGCCGAGGTGACAGGCGAAACCGAGCTGGCGTGATTGTCGAGAGTGAAGTAGACCAGATCTTTCTGCACCCCCAGCACCGACTGAAAGCCGCCCAGCAGCTCGACCAGGGCATCCAGCGAGGCGGTATTGTCGGCCGGACGCAGCAATCGGACCAGTCGATCACCGGTACTCTTGAGCTCGGTCTCCTCCAGCAGCTGTAGTCCCTGTGCGGTGGCCCAGTCTGAAACGTCGCCAGCGTCACGGGGCAGCAAGACTACCAGTTGGTTACTACGCCAGTGAGGTTTGAGGTACTCGGCGGGAGTTTGCTCGCTCTG
Organism: Halopseudomonas sp.; assembly: GCA_036960405.1. Taxonomy (GTDB): domain Bacteria; phylum Pseudomonadota; class Gammaproteobacteria; order Pseudomonadales; family Balneatricaceae; genus Motiliproteus. Next base: position 3,750 of record JBALWS010000205.1, read on the forward strand.
ACATGGGCGGGCCAGTTGCACGGTCCAGCAGGCCGGATCGGCGCCATCGGGTAGCACGCCGCCCCAAGGCATCGCCTCGGCGTTGCTGGGGCAGCTATCGGGGCGCCCGGCCAGCAGTGCGTTCAAATCGGGTGCCTTGGGTGTTAGCCAGCCTTGGCCTCCCTCGGGCAGCCTCCCTGTTACTTCGATGCTTTGAATACTCTGGCAACTGTCGCTGAGACACTGGGGTGCCAATGGGTTGGCTGAGTCGCACTGGGCCTGCAGTTGCTGCCAATGATTGTCATCGGCGCGGAAATTGAGGAACTGCTGGCCGTCGCTTCCGCGTTGCAGCTGGCTGCCCTGAATGCCTTGCTGTTTGGCCCACTGCGCGGCGCCCCAACCGCTTGGCAGCGAGATGCTGCGCATCGGTGCCAGGTGCGATGCGATCGACTGGGGTTGATTCCAGTCTGCACTCCAGCTCAGCCCGGTAGTGAGTAAGGGCCCCATCAACAGCCCAGCAAACAACCGGCGGCTTAATCGGACTTTCATCGCGCCCCTCCCGGCAACTGCAGCTGCATCCGGCTTTCGCGGCTGGCGCCATCGAGGTGTTCGGTAATCAACCGCAGTGTCATCAAGCGACCCTTGGGCAGCAGGTTGATATCGAGGCTCAGTAGCGGCTGATCTCTAAGCGGTTGGGTAATGGGGTGTGGTAGCAGCGGTTTCCAGCTAGCCGGGTTGTCGCCAAAGCCGTAGTCGATCCTGGCCTGGAAAAATTGGTCGGCATCGGTGGTTCCGTGAACTAACAGCTGTAGGTTGGGGCTCTGGTGCTGTTTCAATTCGGCGCTTTGCAACCGAGCGACGATGAACCGGTCCGGTGACGCGTTGAGGGCGGCTTGAGCATCGAGCGATCCGTAGCCGTGATTTT
>JBALWS010000022.1:0-22588 GCA_036960405.1 Halopseudomonas sp.
CGCTTGAGATAATTATCGTGCTGATAGCGGTGCCGTTGATCATGATCGTTTGGCCGGTTTAGCGGCTCGAATTTGGAACGTTGCACAACTATCGGCGGTACAGCAAAGCTCCTGCTTGATCGCAAAAGCGCCAACATTGTGATCGGGATTTCAGCTGTTTTGGCGCAGCAGGCCGCCAACAGAAAGCGAATTTGAAGTGACCAGGGCCTCAAACTCAACCAACACTGATCCGCCCCACCCGCTCTGCGAACTTAACGGACATCCCGCTAAGTAAATTTAGCATCCGAATTGCAGACCGCAGACATAGATTAATCCCCTTAAGACGCATTGAAGTAACCAACTTTACTTGATCACTCCATGCCTGCTAACAAATGGAGAACCTCTTCCGCCATTTCGCACATCGAATCTTGTCGCGCTCTTCATAACGGTGAATAGCGGACAAAAGGTCCAACTTGAAGTTGCTCTCGCAGTCATTGCCTATAGCGGTTAACAACATTGTATACCAAGCCGTAATTCCGCCTGGTGGTGATGACTCAAATCTGGGAAAAGCAGGATCACTGCCTTTGTTGGCCAACCAGTCATTGGCAAGTTCTGGGTTTAATACCGCAGCACGCGCCAATCCAACCATATCGACTGCGCCACTAGCCAGCGAGCCAAGTGCCTCTTTGCGAGTTTTGAACCCACCCGTTGCCTGCAAAGGCACACTGGTAACTTGCTGAGCTCTCTTGGAAAAATCAATAAAGTATGGACCTCCACCTGATTTGTCAGAGCTCGCTTTTGCTCCTGGGAAGTAGGTGCCTCCACTCAACTCAATTAGGTCAATTGAAGTTTGATCTAGAATACGAACAGCTTCCAATGCATCTTCTTGTGTTAACCCACCTTCTAATTGATCAGACGAGTTAATCTTAATCCCCACAGGGAAGAAAGGACCGACGGCATGTCGAACCTTATCAATCACTTCGACAATAATTCGGCTACGCGCTTCAATCGAACCGCCGTATTGATCGTTACGAAGGTTGAACAAAGGCGAGAGGAATTGGCTAAGTAAAAATCCATGACCTGCATGGATCTGAACGCCAGTAAATCCTACCTGTTTCGCAAGTAGTGCAGTTTTGGCATACATATCCGGTAACTGCTCCACTTCTGCCATCGTCATACCCGCACATTTAAAGCTTCCAATCGAAAGAGCTGACGGCCCGGTTGGCTGGCTAATGGGTGAGTGTGACAACGCCCCTGCATGACCTATCTGAGGCCATATATGTGCTCCTTCAATCGAAGCCCGGGCGGCCAATGAGTGCAAGGCTTGAAGATTAGAACTGGCTCCGAAAACCAGGTTGCCAGGCTTTTCAGGAAAGCGGGGGTCGCCCTGCACTTCACCGATAATCGATAGTGCAATCCCTCCCTTTGCCCACCGTTCATAGAGTCTAATCTGAGCCTCGGTCGGATTTCCCTCACCGTTGGCAAGCGAATCAGACATGGCTGATTTAACCAGCCGGTTTTTTAACACGGCACCACAGGGAAGCTCCAGTGAGCGTTCCAATAGGTGATTAGTACCTGCTGCTTCAATCATACCCGCCCCTTTAGAATCTGATTTATTGTGTTTTCACACACCAGCAACATACGAAATAACCACCTAACTCTAGCCGCTGCCCGCGGCAGGGCTGGGTTTAACAAGCCACTCTGATCGTCAGTTAGCACGCGAGTAACGACATTATCAACCACCTTCTATAAACTAAAAACACACCAATCAGATAAACACTCTTAAAAAAAAGTTGATAATGAACACTTCAGATCTGACTTTATTCATCCGTATTGCAGAAACCGGCAGCATCACCGAATCAGCTAAACAGCAGGGGATCTCGACAGCCGCTGCCAGTTCTGCACTGAAGCGATTAGAAAGACAGCTGGATGTCCAACTGTTTATAAGAACAACCCGACAATTACGGATTACATCGCAAGGGGAGCAGTTCCTGTTTCACTGCCGTCAGGCTCTGGAGTCACTGGATCAAGGTCGCATATCAGCACATCAGATGCAGGGCATGGTCGGCGGAGAATTGAGGCTTTCAGTATCCTCAGATTTAGGGCGTAATTTAGTGCTGCCTTGGCTGGACGAATTGATGGACAAGCACCCCTCCCTATCGATCAACTTAAATGCAGGAGACTCCCTGACTAATTTTTTTATGGATGAAGTTGACGTTGCACTGCGCTATGGAAAACCTGAAGACTCAACGATGGTTGCGTTTCACATCGCGACAATAAATAGAATCACCTGCGCATCGCCTTCCTACCTATCCACGTTCGGAGAACCTTCGCTTCCTGACGATCTAAGAAAGCACAATTGCTTACTGCACAGGCTGGACGGTCGTCTATTCAACACTTGGGAATTTGCTGATAAATTGGCCGGATACCGAGTAAAGGTAAACAGTAATAGAGTAAGCAATGATACTGATATCGTCAGACGCTGGGCTGTTGCTGGAAAAGGTATTGCCTATAGATCCCAGATAGACATCTCTTCAGATTTACGTAGCGGAAAATTAGTACAAGCACTATCCGGTTTCCAATCACCTTCGGCACAGCTCTATTTACTTTGCCCTAGCAGAAAACAAGTCACTCCCGCTGTGATATTGCTCAGGGAGATGCTTAGGGAAAAATGCGAACAAATGACTGTTGCTCGTTAGATTATCTAAACTAGAGTCGCTGCATCACGCAGATTACCATCTAGCACTGATCGTTGACTGCCTTGTTATGTTCGATGTTCATTCTGAAGCAGCGCCTCGTTTAGAAAACTGAAGATATGACAAGCACCATGGAAGCACGAAGAATAGAACGAACAGCAACAGATAGACCAGGCCTTCCAGTGTCGGAACCGGTAGATACAATGCAACGCTGGGTGCGATAGCCGCAACCAAACCCACGATACTGCGCCGAATCATTAGATAAAAGCCAATGCTCTGCAAGGTGATAAGAGCAATTTGAGTACTCAGCCCCCAATTTCTAAATTGTTCGGTTAGTAAGCTTATTTCTGCTTCATCCATGAGAACTAGATACCCAGTACTGAAGATCCCGCTGGCAATAAATAGCCAAGCGAAAATATCAGTAAGAACGAATAGGGCCTTGGTGACTTTGCTCATGATACTCATAGAACATAACAGTCTGTTTAAGAAGCCTGCGGCCTCATAACAATTATTAACAGGGACGTCCCTGTTAATAGAAGAAATACAAAACGATTCACGTCAAATATTCGATACGGAACGATAAAACATTTTTGTTGACCATTTTCTGTGAAAAACAGCACGCTTTCCTGATAGCAGGCGTTGAGCAAGTGAGCGGGGTGTGGCGGATATTCATAGAAGCCTCTCCCTGTGCAGTAAGCGCTGGCAGTCGCTCTCCGTGACGACCTCAGTGTTTCATAATTTGACTGTTAAATCATCCTGTTAGGGGGCGATGGAAAGTTGAAAAACGGGGCGTTTTTATCGGGCTAGCAGTGGTCACGACCCTGTTGTTTTTTCCCGAGTTACTTGTTTCGTTCGAAACTCGCCAACCTGTCAGGGGCGGTGAATCGCTCTTAGGTTGTATTTGTTTTTCGGATGTTAGGTATGCATTTTATGGCATTCACATGCAATTTTAAGATAGTAATCTAAGTGCTCTATTTGGCATCAAGGTTACAACTATGGAACTTGCTCTGGGACAAAAAGGCCCAGTGGCGCCGCCACCGGTACTCGATCACCCTTATCAGATAGCAGCAAAAACGGTTGCCGGATGGGATGACGTCATTGCTGCTACGCACTGGCATTTGTTTCGCCGGGGTGAAGTAGACGGTGCCGATTTTTACGTTAACGAGCGCGAACTTGGTCATATCCATCTCGATGGCCGGGTCCACTTAGCAAGCAATCATTTCCTTGGCAAAGCACTCAGGCAAAATGGGCTGGCTCAGCCGTTTCCGTTTGCTGGATATGAGCACTGGGTCTGTTTTGAGATAGGGTCAACCGACGAGGCCGCTCATGCCATCTGGCTATTCCGCCTCAACTACTTACGCCTGAGAGGTATGGCTGAACAAGATTTGCTGGAGGAAATCCGTCAGGCCCACACTTCAATGGCTAATCAACCGGAGTAACAACATGAAAAGTTTACTAATGGGTTTAATTGTCAGCGCCATGTTAATGGCACCTGCAACCCAGGCCGCCGGTAATGCCACCGATTACGATCAGGCGAGCTGGGATCAAAAAACAGCGGCATTTACCAAAATGACGGGCAGAACCTTTGAGTATTCGGTGTCGGGATATCGCATCCAGTTGCGCTTTGACAGCGAGGATTCGATCAGCTGGGAACGCCTCGAAGCCCCCGATAACAGCGTCGGTCTTAAGGGTATCCAGATCGTTGATCGACAGAATGTTCATCCGGGTATCTTTCTGATGGCCTGGACCGAGCAAGACGGCACCCATGTGGTTGATGTTGTCGATACACAACGGATGGAGCTGTTTGCCAATTTTGTCACCGCCGACGGACAACGTTTCCAGTCGCGGGCGAAAATGCGCGAACTGAATTAGTCCCACTATCACTTCTAATACCAAAAGCAAAACCAATACAGGAGATGACACATGTCCTTCAAAATACCTAGCCACTTCTGGCCGAGTTCCGTACTGGCGGTGTTTCTGATCGCCACTTGTTTCGTACCTGCGTCCGCACAAAATACCGAGACGACAGCAGACTCACTGCTGCAATATCGCCACATACCGGTCGAATTCACCAGCCATGGCGAAACGTTGGTCGGTCAGCTGTTTCTGCCCCCCGGTGAAGGCCCCTTCCCGGCGGTATCGATTATGGGGCCCGTCGCTTTCGTCAAGGAACAATCTCCCTTGCAGTATGCTTCGAGAATTGTCCGTCAGGGGATTGCCGCCCTTATTTTTGATCCGCGTTATCACGGTGCCAGCAGCGGACAGCCGCGACGATACGAGTCACCGCAGGCGAAGATCGAAGACTTGAGCGCCTCGATCGATTTCCTCGCCGGGCACCAGCAGATCGATGCTCAAAAAATCGGTCTTGTGGGTATTTGCCAGGGTGTTAACTGGGCGATTGAGGCCTCGGTTCGCGATCCGCGGGTCAAATCACTGGCATTGGTTGCCGGTCATTACTTACTGCCGGAAATCGCCACGATGTACCTTGGCGATGACGAAGCCGTACAGCAACGCATCGAGCGTGGTCGCAAGGCGCGAAGAGCGTTTGATCAGGACGGTAAGGTTGAATACATCGACATCGTTGGTTCAAAGCAGGCTTTGCTGACTCACGAACTCATCGATGACTGGTATATGCCCTGGGCTAAACATGCCCCCTGGTTTGCCCATCGCGGCCAATGGGAAAACCGCATCACCGCGATGAGTGAAGCTGATATATGGGGATGGAGAATCGACAATACCCTGCGCAAGCTGGAAACCGATGTGGTGATGATCCATGCCGATCACGCCGCGAGCGGTGCTGCGGTGCCGCGCAAGTTGTTCGATAGTATTCCTGCCAAAAACAAGCAGCTTCACTGGATAGAAGGAGCCAATCAGTTGATGTTTTATGAAAGCCCGATCACCATCGATGAAGCCATAGTCCCGCTAAGTCGTCACTTTAACGAAACGCTACTGTAAGCGGGCAGTAGATTGTTGCGGGTTTGTGTACAGAACTGTGCGAGGCTGACAATGTTCAGCCCCGCAACTACATAACTGGATTGCATAAATTTTGTCGTGTTAACCTAAAACTATGCAAAAAACGAATGTAGGGCTCGACCAACTTGATGTGCGTTCACTGCGGATTCTGAAATATCTGCTGGAATCCAGAAGCATATCCAATACCGCCGAATACATCGGACTCAGCCAACCCGCCACCAGCCGAATTGTTGCCCAGTTACGTAAACTGCTGGGCGACCCGCTACTGGTTCGCGCCAGTGGTGGTTATGGTCTGACCGAATTTGCGACCCAAGTCTATCCGCGAATTGGTATCGCGCTTGAGTCGATCCGTGCTGTGGTTGAAGCCAATGAGTTTAATATCGGTCAAGCAAAGGCAACCCTGCGCATAGCATCCACCGATTACGGTACGATCAGCGTGTTGCGGCAGCTGTACACAATCCTGCTGCAACAAGCACCGGGAATTAACCTAGAAATCAGCAATTTTACGCCTGCTTCATTCACCATGATGGAACAGGGGGAGCTTGATCTCGCGCTTTATGCCGACTACAACATCCCCGGTGATTTTCACTACCGTAAATTGTACGACGAAAGCTATTCGCTGTTGCTTAGAAACGGTCACCCGCTGATCGAGTGTTACGAGCAGCAAGGTCACCTCACAGAGACTCAGCTTGCCGAATGGCCACGAGCCGAAATGCAATATCCGACCACCCGCTTGATGCAAAACGATGCAGTGATGCAAACCGGTTCCGCTGACACTAACGGGGTGAAAATTCGCGGACCCTATTTCCTTGCTATTGTTAGCGTGATTGAAGATAGCGACACCGTCATCGCGCTACCCACTCGAATGTGTCATTACGCTGAAGCGCACTATGCGGTTAAATCCTTACCGCTAGAGGATTCCAGTGGCTTTACCTATGTTGCAATTTGGCATCATCGGCAACACCAGCGGCCGCTGTTACGCTGGGTACTCGATCAAATTCAGCCCTGAATTTTCGAGGCAAACATACTGGTTAGATCCGAAATTTATTTCCAGTCTTTCAGCACACATGAGCGTACGTAGAGAACGATGCTGAGCAACTTGTTGGCACCTTAAAATTCATGCTCTTTTACAATGAATGCTGAAGACTTAGAGTGATCGATAAAATTGCCTTCATCTTCCAGCAACGCAGTCCCCAGTTTTTGGCCTTCAGGGGAACTCATACCCTCCATCAGTGCTTGTTCTGACTCAAACCACACCTCGGCGACGCCATCATATTCAGGCTGCATTCCTCTAGAACTCCTCAGCCCTTCGTTTAGAGGGGTGTCCATCGTATGAGATTGCACATATTTCTTGGCTCCCATAGCGTCAGCATTTTCCATGAAAAATGGGCCGTGTTTATTGATCCAGTAATCTTTGAATTCTTCGCGTGACAGATCAGGGTGCCGAGTTATACACATAACAAACTTGATCATCGCTGTATGCTCCCATGTTTATTCGGTTCTTCTGAGAAGGCTATAGCAAAGGTTCAGCCTTAGAATTTTCCGTTGTCGTTCTTCCATTCGCTGCGCGGAGGGACCGCCTCGGTGGTATCCCAGTGCTCTACAAGTTTGCCGTGGGCAACTCGGAAAAGGTCAAAAAACGAGGAGTGGACGCCCTTTACAGAACCTTCACTGACCGTCAGCACAAAATCCCCCTCTGCCAGGACACGGTGCATTCTGTCGTATTTTAGGGTGATGCCTTCGTGTGATGCTGGATCGGATAAAGCCGAGCGTAGCGTCGACAAACCATCGCCGAGACGTGGGTTATGTTCGGTGTAGCTTTCACTGTCAATAAAACTGTCCAGTTTGTCGAGTTGGCCATTGATCAGGACCTCATCAACGAAGGAGCGCACGGTTTCCCGGTTATGTTGGGTACTGTCGAGATCGGTAGCTTCAGTTGGCCCATCAACCATGGAGTTTCCGGAAGGGTTGGGCCCTTTCCTCGGCTGGATATTATCCCAATGTTCAACAGTCTGGTCGCCCTCGAAACGGAAGATTTCGAAGCCGATCCTCGAAGTGGCAAAGTCGTATTCAGTATGGGCAAAGACATAGTCGCCATCCGAGAAGATACGCACGATATTAACGCGGGGAGAGCTTTTGGCTAGTCGTTTGAACAGCGCAGCCAGACCCTCGCCTCCTTCGTGAGTCTGAGGATTATGCTGGATGTACTTTTCAGGATTAACAACGACCACCGCTGCCTCATCACCCGTTTCGATGCCTTTGAGTAATGTGTGAATTTGTTCTTTTCTGTTTGAGGTCATGGACAGTTACGCTTCAATTTGTGCAGCTAGCGCCCCATGTATTGGTAAGGCGGCTGCGTGGCAGACGGAGTTCACAGTTTGTTAAGTGGTAAGTATAGAAAAGCTTGGCTAATGTCTGCTCGGTTGCAGGTCCTGCCGTAGCGGCGACAACCAAAAGCGACCGGTTTGTGTCGATAAGAGCCTGTTGCAGACGCTCAATCTCACCCGTCTAAGTGCCCACAAACTGGGAAGGATCTCAACTGCTGAAGCAGATCAAGCCGCTATGCGAACAGAGCTGTCATGATGGGATCAGGGATATCGCTTTTATCAGCGGTCGCAGAAGCGATCCGCTGAATAAACTTGTTACACCCTATTTTCAGGCTCCATGAACCCTGAAAACTTTACGCCCGATAACAGTGCCATCTCTCGATGCCAGGTTGCTAAATCATCACTATTGAACAAATTCAACGAATCATGGCCACATGCCCTAGCCATAACCTGCATCAATTCAACAGACGCATCAAAGAAATTTCTTAGTTGCGTTGCCGACTTTTCAACGTTTAGTCGTTGCCGCAAATCAGATTTTTGTGTTGCTATGCCTGCAGGGCAATTATTGGTGTTACACATACGCGCAGCGACACAGCCTATTGCTTGCATGGCACTATTTGATATGGCAACACCATCAGCTCCTAAGGCCATCGCTTTTACAAAATCCATAGGCGTACGCAGGCCACCAGTAATGATAAGGGTTACTTGATCACTCACTCCTTGCTCATCCAGGTAACGACGTGCCCGTGCTAGCGCAGGGATAGTAGGAACACTTATGTGATCTCGGAACATTTGTGGTGCGGCACCGGTACCACCTCCACGTCCATCTAATATGATGTAGTCAGCGCTGGCATCCAATGCAAATTGGATATCTCTTTCAATATGATTTGCACTAAGTTTAAAGCCAATAGGAATACCGCCAGTCACTTCACGTACGCGATCAGCAAATTTTTTAAAATCCTCGGCCGTGTGTAAGCTTGTAAATGTTGGTGGCGATATTGCTGGCTCGCCCTCGGGAATGCCGCGTACTGCTGAAATTTTGCCGACATTTTTATTGCCTGGAAGGTGACCTCCGGTCCCCGTTTTTGCACCTTGCCCGCCTTTGAAGTGAAAAGCCTGAACGTTTTTTAATTTAGCTTCATCGTATCCAAATTGAGCGCTCGCCAGTTCATAAAAATAGTGAGAATTAGCGGCCTGCTCTTCTGGCAGCATCCCTCCTTCACCAGAACAAATACCCGTGCCTGCTAATTCAGCACCTTTTGACAAAGCCAGTTTTGCTTCTTCAGACAACGCCCCAAAACTCATGTCGGAGACAAATAAAGGAATTTTCAATTTCAGCGGCTTTTTAGCTCTTGGCCCAATAACTAATTCGGTACTGACGGCAACATCTTCGAGCAAAGGTTTAGTTGCCATCTGAGCGGTCATGACTTGAATATCATCCCAATGCGGTAACAAATAACGTGGTACCCCCATGGAGGTCATCGGGCCATGGTGCCCCATCTTCGATAAACCATCTCTAGCCAACTGGTGGATGAACTCGACCGTAGGCTCTTCTACCGTGGCACTAGCAACAGGAATTTTATTGGAGTTAGCTTGAATACCCGGCCCTTCTTTACCTATTGCACTGTCATCAAACTGCTTATGAGTGCCATCACAAAATGGCAAGTTTGCCGAATGCTTGCACTGACACAAAAAGGCATCGCCAGACTTTTCAGCGGTAAAAGGCTTAGGTTTAAATTCGGTTCCCGCATGCGAGCCATCACAAAATGGCTGATTAGTAGAACGACCACAGGCGCAAAAGTAATATTCTTCACCCTCTGTCACGTCGACCTTTACGGGCTTGTTATTCGCTACTATCGGTTTCATTAATCAGCTCCAAATTTGGAATATAATGCTTTTATAAGCGGGCGCGGATATTTCGCGTCCAGTGAAGTGTAGTGATGTGATGGACGCTCCACCCGAAGGTAGAGTGAATCGCCATAGATTTGCAATACCCATGATGGGTATAGCAAGGTCCCGCCAATAAAGAACAGTCGTGAGCCGAGCAAAGGTAAGGTAATCAGCGTCCTGATGCCGTTTCAACCATTTTTCGTCTTCCTTAATTTCGTCTTCCTTAAATAGTGTTATTGCCCATAACTGGTACAAATATAGAGATATGATTTATATTCAAACGCACAAAAAGGGATAAATCTAATCAATTGGTGAACAGATGGGCAATTTGGACAACCTGGACCATTCCATTATCAAAGAACTCCAGAAGAACGCACGCATAACCGTGACAGAGTTAGCGTCCCGGGTCGGGCTGTCGAAAACCCCCTGCCAGATCCGCATGCGTCGCCTCGAAGAACAGGGTTACATCGCGGGCTACACGGCGCTGGTCAATCAGACCAAGCTGGGGCTAAGCCATATCGCTTTCGTCCAGGTTACCCTCAGTGATACCAGCAGTAAGGCCCTGGACGCATTCAACGATTCGGTACGCAACATCCCTGCCGTCGAACAGTGCCATATGATCGCCGCCGGATTTGACTACCTGCTCAAGGTGCGCACCACAGACATGGCCACCTACCGCACGGTACTCGGAGAGCAGATCTCCTCCCTTCCCCACGTGCTTCAGACCAGTACCTTTGTGGTGATGGAGAATGTTAAGGACGTGGGTATATAGCCGCCCCACTCAATTTTCAACCTGCAACAACAAGATCCGTCATAGCCTGTACAGCGATCCCATATATCAATCCGGTAGTTTCGAGGCGTGTCGGCCCCTTATCGTGGCATAGTGAAATTGGGAACAAATGAGACATCGGCTATTTAAAGGGTGTGCTCAGGCTAACACTGCGAACAATCCGCAATCTCTCTCTGTAGCCACACACCAGCAACGCTGTCCTCGTTGCATTCGAGGATTTTGACCTAAAGGATTCTCCCTTAAGCTGAGGCAAGATGGCCGTGCTAGTATTTGGTCGATAGCCATGCATCCTACCTTTTTTGGCTATCCAAGGTTCTTGGCCGCTCGCATGAAAGCTGGCCAGCTTCTATTTTGAGGTTCCTATGACACACAAACTGCTCGACCAACTGGCACAACAGACCCAGCAACTGCACGCTGAAGGTCTGTTCAAAGCGGAGCGTCAGATTCTTTCTGCTCAGCAACCCTTGATTCGTGTCGATGACAACCGCCAGGTGATTAACTTCTGCGCCAACAACTATCTGGGGCTAGCTAACCACCCTGCACTGATCGAGGCCGCCAAACAGGGGCTCGACCAGCGCGGTTTCGGCATGGCCTCGGTACGTTTTATCTGCGGCACTCAGGATGGCCATAAACAGTTGGAGCAATCGCTGAGTCAATTTTTAGCCACCGACGATACCATTCTCTACTCCTCCTGCTTCGACGCCAATGCAGGCCTGTTTGAAACAATCCTCGATGCCGAAGATGCAATTATCAGCGACTCGCTCAATCACGCCAGCATCATCGATGGTGTCCGGCTCTGCAAAGCCCGCCGGCTTCGCTATAGCAACAATGACATGGCAGAACTGGAGAACTGCCTGAAGCAGAGTCAGGACGCCCGCCACCGCCTGATCGCCACCGACGGGGTCTTCTCAATGGATGGCGCGATCGCCAATCTCTCGCGTATCTGCCAACTGGCCGACCAGTACAATGCGCTGGTGATGGTTGACGACTCGCATGCTGTCGGCATCGTCGGCGACCGAGGGCGCGGCAGTCATGAATACCATCGGGTGATGGATCGGGTCGATATCATCACCGGTACACTCGGCAAAGCGCTGGGTGGTGCCAGCGGGGGTTATACCTCGGGGCGCAAAGAGATTATCGACTGGCTGCGACAGCGTTCCCGTCCCTACCTGTTCTCCAACTCGGTTGCCCCGGCGATCGTCTCTGCATCACTCAGGGTTCTGGAGCTACTCGATGATGGCAATGCAATGCGGCAACAGCTGCGTGATAACAGCGCCTACTTCCGCACTAAGATGGAACAGGCCGGTTTCACGCTGGCCGGTGCGGACCATGCCATCATCCCGGTGATGATCGGTGACGCCGCCCTGGCCACCCTACTGGCCGACCGGTTACTCAATGAGGGGATCTACGTGATCGGCTTCTCATTCCCGGTGGTACCTCGTGGTCAGGCTAGAATTCGCACCCAGATGTCGGCGGCGCACACGCGTGAACAACTCGATCAGGCGATCGCAGCCTTCCGTCAAATCGGTGCGGAACTGGGCATTATTTGATCGTGACTGAGAGCATCTGAATCCATGAAATCACTAGCAAAGCTTCATCCAGAACCGGGCATATGGCTACACCAGAGCCCGCTGCCACAGGTTGGTCATAACGACCTACTGATCAAGATCAGTAAGACGGCCATCTGCGGCACCGACATCCATATCTACAACTGGGACGAGTGGTCGCAAAAAACCATCCCGGTACCGATGGTGGTCGGTCATGAGTATGTCGGCACCGTGGCCGAAATTGGCCAAGAGGTGAACGGCTTCAACGTTGGCGACCGGGTCTCCGGCGAAGGCCATATCACCTGCGGCCACTGTCGAAACTGTCGTGCGGGGCGCCGCCATCTATGCCGCAATAGCGTCGGCGTCGGGGTCAACCGGCAAGGTGCATTTGCCGAATATCTGGTGATACCGGCGGTCAACGCCTTCAAAATTCCACACGATATCTCCGATGAACTGGCGGCAATCTTCGATCCGCTCGGCAATGCGGTGCATACCGCGCTGGCGTTCGACCTGGTCGGCGAAGATGTGCTGATCACCGGAGCTGGACCGATTGGCATTATGGCTGCTGCGGTTGCCCGCCATGCTGGTGCTCGCCATGTCGTCATCACCGATATCAACCCCTACCGTTTGGAGCTGGCCAACCAGCTCGGCGTCACCCGCTCCGTTAACGTCACTCAGGAAGATCTGGGTGACGTGATGATCGAGCTGGGCATGAACGAAGGTTTTGATGTCTGTCTGGAGATGTCTGGCGTCCCGTCTGCATTTCAACTAATGCTCGAAAAAATCAACCACGGCGGCAAGGTAGCGATGCTCGGCATCCCTGCGACTAACATGGCGATCGACTGGTCGCAGGTCATCTTCAAGGGGCTGACCATCAAAGGGATCTACGGTCGCGAGATGTTCGAAACCTGGTACAAGATGGCCAGCCTAATTCAGGCCGGTCTCGACCTGTCACCGATCATCACTCACCGCTACCCGGTCGACCAGTTCCAGCAGGGCTTCGATACCATGCTGTCGGGGCAATCGGGCAAGGTGATTTTGGAGTGGGACTAACCAGCAGCTAGGCGGCAATCTTCGCCTAGCTGCTCAATTTATAACGTCGGGATAGATTAATAATCTTATACAACGACTTATTCCGCCTCTTCAGTGTAAATCTTGGTTCTCCACGCCTTCTAGCCTGACTGAAACCGGTGGCGGTTTAATCATTAAAACCCTCTACCCTCTCTCAAAAACAGCCCTACCACTCCCATCGATTCACTATTGCTCCATTTTTTCTCCCTTCTCACTCCCATCCCTGAACCGCCAACGCTGGTGTAATGGCCTCTCAACCCGCTGCGGCGATAACGGAGGTGAGAATGAAATACTTTATTCCTGTCAGTGACGAGCTGCTCTTCAGCGACACCGATATGAGGCGCTATCGACTGGTGCCTTATAACCCTGATTTCCTCCATATCCGATCGGTGCGCAAATTGACTAGCAAGCCAAAACAATCGAACCACTCAGGGAGACGCTCGCATGCCAAACGTTAAAGGAGCAATGAAGCCGCTGTTGTGGATAATGACGCTGCTACAGTGCTGGGGCGCTTCACTGGCATTCGCTGCCGAACCGTTGCTGGATGAAAACCGGCTACCGGCTAAGCTTGAACTGCGCAATGACAACGGTGGTGTTAGCCAGGCGTTGTTGCAGCATACCGATGTCCATTTCGATATCAGCGGAATGCTGGTACGAACCCGTGTGATTCAGACCTTCAACAACCAGGGAAGCGACTGGGTCGAAGGGATCTACAGCTACCCGCTGCCGGAAAGCGCGGCGGTAGATCATCTGCGGATGACCGTTGGCGAGCGGATAATTGAGGGACAGATTGAGGAACGCGGGCAGGCGAGAAAAACCTATACCCAGGCCAAACAAAGTGGCCGTCGCGCCAGCCTGATTGAACAGCAACGACCCAATATTTTCACCACCTCGGTGGCCAATATTGGACCCGGTGACAGCGTTGTCATCGAGATCGAATATCAACAGTTAGCTCGCTTCGATAGTGGTCAGTTCCGGCTCCGTTTTCCGCTGGCGATAACCCCCCGTTATATCCCCGGCCAACCGTTAACCCTGCCACAACTACCGCAACTATCGCATCATGGCGATAGCTCTGACGCTTCGCTTAAGGGTGACACGGCTGCCAGCAACGCGATTGAAGCTCAACCGCTAGGCGGAACTAGCTTTGGCTGGGCCGCCGCAACCGACCAAGTGCCGGATGCACCACTGATCACGCCGCCGGTCGCCGCAGCGACTGAAACGCTGCGCAATCGGGTCAGTATCAATGCGGAGCTGAAAGCCGGGTTCGACCTGCAACAGGTACGCAGCAGCTACCATGCGGTAGACATTCAACGCCCCTCCAGCAGTGAAGCAACGATTCAACTGAGTGACAAAGAGGTTCTTGCCAACCGCGACTTTGAACTGGTGTGGACACCAATGCCGAGTGCGCTACCCCAAGCCGCGCTGCTATCGCACCGGCTCGACAATCAGCACTACGGCCTGCTAATGGTGCTGCCGCCAACGGTTGAGCAATCCGATCAATCGCTACCCAAATCGATGACTCTGGTGCTCGATATCTCCGGATCGATGCACGGCGATTCGATTGCTCAGGCAAAATTGAGTCTGCAACGGGCGATCGAACGGCTGCAAGTCGACGATCTATTCAATGTCATCGTATTCAACAATCGCACCACAAGCCTCTACCCGCAGCCCCTGCCTGCATCGGCAGCAAACCGGCGCCAAGCGCTGACTTTTGTCGCCCGTCTCGATGCCAACGGCGGCACCGAGATGGCCTCGGCTATCAACCGGGCGCTGGGGCAGCCAGCCCGGTCAGGCTACGTCGAGCAGGTGCTGTTTATCACCGATGGCGCGGTCGGCAACGAAGTGGCACTGTTCCAACTGATCCAGTCACAACTGGGTAAGCGACGGCTCTACACCGTCGGTATCGGTTCGGCCCCCAATAGCCACTTTATGACCAAAGCCGCGCAGATGGGCAAAGGCAGCTTCACCTATATCGGTGATACCCGCGAGGTACAGCAGAAGATGGATCGGCTGCTGACCAAACTCTCGTCACCGCAGCTAACCGACATTGGCATCAACAGCGACCAAGCACTGCAGATGCTGCCGCAGCAGATCCCGGACCTGTACCGTGGCGAACCGTTGTTAGTCAGTTTCCGTGCTGAGCAACTGCCGGCACAGCTGGAGCTCAGCGGTTATCTGGGCGAACAGCGCTGGCAGCAGAACTTTCAATTGCAAAGTGGCGGCGATAACCCTGCGGTATCGGTGCTGTGGGGGCGTTCAAAAATTGCTGCGCAGATGGATAGCTACCGCAGCTCTACCGATTTGCAACAGCGCCAGCGGCTGCGCCAACAGGTTGTCGATACCGCCCTGTCGCACCATCTAGTATCCAAGTTCACCAGTTTGGTAGCGGTCGATATCACCCCGGTTCGCCCCAGCTCAGCAACACTGAAAAGCCGGGTAGAAAAGACCGAACCCGCCAAGGGTTTAAGCCATCGTAAGGTGTTTGGCATCGCCAAAACGGCCACACCAGCAGCGCGGCAGATGCTCAGCGGCGTGGCAATACTCGCGTTAGCCTTACTACTGATTTGGTTTGGTCGACGCTTCGCTGTTAGCTCAGCCAGCACCCGCTACGGAGAGTGAGACGATGACCCGAATACTGTTACTAGTACTGATCATCAGCGGCGGCTGGCAGCTGGGCAGCGGTAGTTGGATCTGGGCTAAAGCCCGGCTCGCCCAATGGTTGCTGGAGAGCAGCTGGAGCGAGATGCTGCAGCAACAAGATCATCACAGCATCAAACCCTGGCCTTGGGCCGATACTCACGCCACCGCGCGGTTGGAGGTGCCCGCGTTGAACGTCTCGATGATCGTATTGCAGGGCGATAGTGGCCGCACCCTGGCGTTTGGTCCAGGCCACAGCAGCGATAGCGCCGCACCAGGAGAACCCGGCACCACGGTTATCAGCGGTCATCGCGATACCCATTTCGCTTTTCTACAACAACTGAAACCGGGGATCGGGTTACAGCTACAAACGCTGCAGGGTGAATGGCGCTATCGGGTATTGGAAACTCAAGTGGTCGACTCTCGCAACGGGGGGGTCTCGGTACCCGATGATCAGCACGGCTTGCTGTTAGTCACCTGCTACCCATTCGAAGCGCTCGAACCGGGCGGCCCGTTGCGCTATCTGGTCTGGGCAGAACCCGATTCAACACATCCCTTAACCAGCCAAGCAAAAACCGATAACAAGACCATAATTTAACTCTACAGTGAAGAAGTCTCTCTGAAGCGTTAGCAATTGACGAACACTTTATGTAAAAAAACTACAATATAAAGGTTTTTATGGATAGGATTTAGGATTATTTATGCTGTATCCTTACAATCCTGTAAAAATGCTACCGAAAAAAACCATCGACCGCCATAGGTATTTCACCGACGCCGGTCCGATCTGTAAGGGGAATGACTACGATGTCGAGCGATTTTGATAAAGATGCACTGGCCTATCACCGAGCCGGACCGGCGGGGAAATTGGCCATTGTCGCCACTAAGCCGATGGCGACCCAGCGCGACCTGGCGCTGGCCTACTCGCCGGGAGTCGCTGCCGCCTGTAATGAAATCGTCCGCGATCCCAATGAAGTCTCTACCGTGACAGCACGCGCTAACCTGGTTGGCGTCATCACCAACGGCACCGCCGTGCTGGGCCTCGGCGCTATCGGTGCACTCGCCTCCAAGCCGGTGATGGAAGGTAAGGCGGTACTGTTCAAGAAATTCTCCAATATCGATGTATTCGATATCGAAATCGACGAGCTCGATCCGCAAAATTTCATCGATACCGTGGCGCGCCTCGAACCCACTTTCGGTGGCATCAACCTGGAAGATATCAAAGCCCCCGAGTGTTTTGTGATCGAGAAAACGCTAAAAGAGCGAATGAACATTCCGGTGTTTCACGATGACCAACACGGCACCGCTATCGTTGCCGGAGCTGCGGTTTACAATGGCCTGCGAGTGGTCAACAAAGATATCTGCAAGATCAAACTGGTGGCCTCGGGGGCTGGCGCTGCCGCTCTGTCCTGTCTCAACCTGCTGGTCAACATGGGGCTGCCCAAAGAAAACATCTGGGTCACCGATATCGCCGGCGTGGTTTACCAGGGCCGCACCGAAGTGATGGACGAATACAAAGCGGTCTACGCCCAGGATACCGATGCTCGGACCCTCGATGACATCATCGACAATGCCGACGTGTTTCTCGGCCTATCCGCCGCCGGCGTACTCAAGCCGGAGATGGTCAAGAAGATGGCTAAAGATCCGATGATCCTGGCGCTGGCCAACCCCAACCCAGAGATCACCCCGGAAGAAGCCAAGGCTGCGCGCCCTGACGTGATCATGGCAACCGGGCGCTCCGACTACCCCAACCAGGTTAACAACGTCCTCTGCTTCCCCTTTATCTTCCGTGGCGCGCTCGATTGCGGTGCCACCACCATCAACGAAGAGATGAAAGTCGCCTGCGTCAAAGCCTTGGCTGATTTGGCGATGGCCGAGCCGATCGACCGGGTACAGAAAGCCTACGCCGGAGAACCGCTACGGTTCGGACCCGAATATCTGATCCCCAAGCCGTTCGATCCACGGCTGATCTTTATGATCGCCCCAGCAGTCGCCAAGGCGGCCATGGCAACGGGGGTGGCCACCCGCCCGATCGAAGATCTGGATGGCTACCGCCGCAGCCTCGCCCGCTACGCCTATCGTTCGAGCCAGGTGATGAGCCCCATTCTGGAGCGCGCCAAGCAACAGCCCAAACGGGTGGTGTTCGCCGAAGGTGAAAGCAACCGAGTGCTGCAAGCGGTACAGCAGGTAGTCGATGAAGGGTTGGCACAACCGATCCTTGTCGGTAACACCGCCCGTATCAGCCAACGCATCACAGATCTGCAACTGCGGATTGTCGAAGGGCGTGACTTCAGCATCGTCGACCCCAACGGTGGCGAGTGGTTCGAACCCTACCTGGCCGACTATATCGCCCGTATGGGCCGCAAAGGGATCTCGCCCGACGAAGCGAAAAGCATCATCCATTCGGATAAAACCGTGATCGCGGCGATGATGTGCCTGCGCGGCGACGCCGACGCCATGCTCTGCGGCGCCCACGGTCGCTTCCGCCAGCACCTCGAGCGGGTCAACAGCCTGATCGGCAAGTCCGAGAACATTGACGATTTCTCCACCGTCACGGTGCTGAGCCTGCCCACCGGCACCTTCTTCATCACCGATTCGCACATCAATCCCAATCCTAGCGCCGAAGAGGTGGTTCAAAGCACGCTGCTGGCAGCCGAAGAGATGCGCCGGTTTGGCATCCTGCCCAAGGCAGCGCTGTTGTCCCACTCCAACTTCGGCACCAACGACCACCACTCTGCACTGAAGATGCGCAAGGCGCGGCAGCTGCTAAACGCGCAAGCGCCCGAGTTGATTGTCGACGGTGAGATGCACGCCGACGCGGCCATCTCTGAAGAGCTGCGCAACAAGGTGTTCCCCGATTCGGTACTGCGCGGTCAAGCCAATCTGCTGGTGATGCCTAATGTCGAATCGGCTCATATCGCCTACGGCCTGCTCAAAACATTGGGCGGCGGTATCTCGGTAGGACCGATCCTGTTGGGTGCCGAGAAACCGATCCATATCATGACCTCCAGCACCAGCGTGCGGAGTATTTTCAACATGACCGCAATCGCGGTAGCCGAAGCGCAAAACGAGACCGCCGCTGAGTAAGGTCGCCTCTGATCAGCACGATCGCTTTCGGTAACCTGGGCCTGTAGTGGGCCCAGTATCCCGCCCCCTACTCCCTACTGCCCCCATCATTCCTTGTTTTATCGATTCCATTGCAAACCTCGCCGCTGAACTGCAGTTCGAAGCGGACAGGACGCTAGAGGGACGGCAGCACTGATGTTGATCGACACGCGCGAGCTTAGTCGATTCGATGGGTATTGAATCACAAAGCCCTTGGGCGCCTTGCGGGCCAATAGCAGTGCGCTGTAGGCGATTCCCGTTGTAGGCTGAGGATATTGATTCATACTCAAACAACACTAATACGAGGATCCGCAACCACGGAGGCGCATGATGGATACGCTAAGCGCGCGACTTCAGGCGATTGACGGGCGCAGCTACAAGGCCTATAAGGCGCTGCAAGGACATTACGATTTCGATAACTTTGAACTCTGGATCGACCATGTACAGGGGGATCCCTTCGCCGATCCCTCCCGAATTCGGCTTAGCGTACCGACCGAAACCAACGCTCTTCCCTCAGACAGTTATACCGACAAGGTTCGTCGTCTAGCCCTGGAGGACTTTCTGTGTCGTACCCTGGCGCAATCTATTGGATCGTATGTCAAAGGGGATCGGGGCAGCGGTCATAGCGGCGAGATCCGTATCGCCCCGTGTGGCCAGCAAGTGTTGCTTCGGGATGCGCTAGTGGTCGATGGCGGTCGCATCGAAGCACGGCTGGGGCTGGCTCTGCCCGCTGCTGGACGGCGAGTATTGGCGCGTGAAGCTGCAGTTATGCTATTTGAAGAGCTACCGCGACTGGTCGAGCACGGGCTTCGCTACGCTCACATGGACCACAAGGCGCTGCAACGCCAGCTCGATTGCGCCCAAGATCAGGCCTATCTGAGGCGGTGGATTAAGCAGAATCGACTGCTAGCCTTTGTCGGCGACGGCGCTATCCTACCCCGCCGTAGCGGCATCGATGACCGGCCGTTGATCGAGGAGGCCGTGCCCTTCGTGTCGCCACCGGAGCTGGCGATGGAAGCGGTGTTACCGCACGCCGGCAAGATCCGCGGCATGGCCATTTCCCAAGGAGTAACGCTGATCGTTGGTGGTGGTTTCAACGGCAAGTCCACCTTATTACAGGCCTTAGAACGTGGCGTTTACAATCACATCATCGGCGATGGCCGGGAATGGGTCATCACCGACGACAGCGCCGTCAAGATCCGCGCGGAAGATGGCCGAGGCATCAACCGGGTCGACATCAGCGGCTTTATCGATAACTTGCCAATGGGCAAGGATACCCAACGTTTCAGCACCGAAAACGCCAGTGGCAGCACGTCACAGGCGGCCAATATCATGGAAGCCCTGTGTTGCGGTGCCAACGCACTGCTGATCGACGAAGATACCTCGGCCACAAACTTTATGATCCGTGATCGCCGCATGCAGCGCCTGGTGACTCCCGCGCAAGAGCCGATCACCCCGCTGATCGCCCACATCCAAGCGCTTTACCACCAACAGGGCGTATCGACCGTACTGGTCACCGGCGGCTCCAGCGCCTACTTCGAGGTGGCTGACCGGGTCATTATGATGGATCAATATCAGCCCAAGGAGGTCAGCGCCCAGGCTCACGCCTTGGTAGTCGATGCCCCCGAGCTGCAACTGGCCGCGACCGATCCTAAAGCCCGGATCCGCAGCCTGACCACCCGTCTGACAGCAGCCAGATGTTTTGATCAAAGGCGATTGCGCCAGGGACTGTCAGCTCGACCCAAAATTCAGGCCTTCGGCTGCGAACAGCTTCGCCTGGGAGACTGGCGTATCGATCTGGGACGGGTCGAGCAACTGGTGGAACCCGGCCAACTCCGCGCCATCGGTTGGCTGATAACCCAACTGGCGGTCGCTGACGATAACGCCACGGACGCTACACTGTTGGAAGCAATACGGCGTTTGCTAAGATCGCTTGAATCCCAGAGCCTGGACCGGTTGTCACCTTATTACCCAGAACCTCACGGTGGCCTTGCGCTGCCGCGGCTGCAGGAGTTGTTCGCCGCGCTCAACCGGCTGCGCGAACTGCCGCTGAAGGTGGAGTAAAGGAGAGCGTTAAGGCCGATTTTGTCTTAGCAGGTTGTTGAAAATCAGCGAAAGTCCTGTGGGTGATCTGTACCAACCAGAATGGACACCTCTCAGAAAGATAAATGAGCTACCTTTGGCTACCGAGTGATATGTTTGTTGGTACTCAGATTGATCTCAATCTCCTCAACGATCGCCTCTTGGCGTATTCGATTTGCCTTACGCTGAGCTCTAGCAATCATTGTTCAATTTTTTTGATCGCGCCCTGTAGATGGGCGATTCGTATTTCCACAGGTTAACGGCGGTACATCAAGCGTATCAGGAACACGGGATCGTTGAGGCAGATGAAACATTCTTCCTTGAAACGTTCAAAGGGCAGCGAAAGATCCCTTGACCGGCTCGATGCAGAGGCGGCGCAAGTAAAACGCGTGGCACGAGCCCTGATCAAGTCCCAGTGCTGGTGGTAAGGGATCGCGTCGGTGCGACAGCCGATTCTATCTTGCAAAAACTCGATGCAGTGCATGTGAGTCAAACTCTCGGACCGCTAGTGGATGTTGATGCCAGCCGCAGCACAGACGTAGCAGCCGTTTATAAAGCATTTGCCAGGGCTTCCGGGATCGCTCATGAAACGGTATCTGCACGAGGCCCGCGTTCGCGAGGAACCTTTCATATTCAAAACGTTAAGACGTGCGGTGGATGAAACGGATCAGACGATCCCCTGCATACATGGCGCCCGAGTGGGTTACCAACACACAACGACCATCGGCAAAAAAAGCTAACTTGCGAGGTCATCCCTCACCCTTCAACGCCATGCAAGATTGCTACGCATGGCAAAGATCCGCTGGATCAAAGATGTTTTCTCAGGGCTTGTTGGGGTTATCAGTAACCGCTCTCTGGAAATTTTTAACCGCCCCACCCAGATCGGTTCCAACACCCCGCAGGCGCTTAGAGCCGAATAGCAGAACCACCAACAGCAGAACAATAACCAACTGCCAAATACTTATTCCACCCAACCCCATAACCAGTCCCCTACTCCAGCAATCGATTAAAACAACACCCGACAACGCATCGTTCCCGGTACCTGTTGCAATTTTTCCAACGCCAGCTCGCTATACTCAGCATCGACATCGATAACCACGTACCCGACCTTGTCGTTGGTCTGCAGGAATTGACCACTTACATTGATACCATTGTCTGAGAATACGTTGTTGATGTGGCTCAGCACGCCGGGGACGTTGGCATGAATATGTAACAGACGATGTTTATCCGGGTGCGATGGCAGTGCCACCTCTGGGAAGTTGACCGAGGTAATGGTAGAGCCGTTATCACTGTACTTAGCCAGCTTCTCCGCCACCTCGAAGCCGATATTCTTTTGCGCCTCCATGGTGCTGCCGCCTACGTGCGGGGTCAGGATCACATTATCAAACTCACGCAAGGGAGAGATAAACTCTTCATTGTTGGACTTAGGTTCCACCGGAAACACATCGACTGCGGCCCCTTGCAACTTGCCAGACCGTAGTTCCTGACAGAGCG
>JBALWS010000022.1:22598-42025 GCA_036960405.1 Halopseudomonas sp.
AGAGCGCATCAATATCGACCACCGTCCCACGAGCAGCGTTGATCAGAATACCGCCCGCTTTCATCTGGCCCAGCTGCTCGGCACCGAGCATATTATGGGTGGAGGCATTTTCAGGCACGTGGAGGCTGACGATATCGCTGGTTTCGAGTAACGCCTTCATTGACCCGACTTGCGAGGCGTTGCCGATCGGCAGCTTGGTCACTACATCGTAGAAACAGACCTCCATCCCCAGCGATTCAGCCATCACACTGAGCTGCGATCCTATACTGCCGTAGCCGATAATCCCCAACCGCTTACCACGGATTTCGAATGAGTTTTTGGCAGATTTATCCCACACGCCACGATGAGCCTTGGCGTTACGGCCAGCAACGCCACGCAACAAAATTATGGCTTCGGCCAGAACCAGTTCCGCCACGCTGCGGGTATTGGAATAGGGTGCGTTGAATACCGGGATGCCCCGTTCGATCGCCGCACTCAGGTTGACCTGGTTGGTACCGATACAGAAGCACCCGACCGCCATCAGTTTCTCGGCTGCAGCCAAAACTTTTTCGCTCAGTTGGGAGCGCGACCGGATACCCAGAAAATGAACATCTTTGATCCGTTCGATCAGCTCAGCTTCGGGGAGTGCCGTACCGACATACTCGATATTGGTGTAACCCGCTGCGTTCAACGTTTCGATGGCAGACTGGTGGACGCCTTCGAGCAGCAAAAATCTGATTTTTTGCTTGTCCAGAGAGGTAAGATTATTCATGGCGCTCGGTTAATCCTCAGTAATACAGCTTAAGCGTCGGTGTCGCCACACTGGCGAACCTGCGGCGACAATGATCGATCCGGTAACAGCGGCTCATCCGTCTGCCTTAGCCGCTGTTCCTGGGCTGAAAAAATGCCCCATTCACCCTCCTGCTGCTGCAGTGAGTAACGGTTCCCTTTCGGAGCATTAGGTTGCTCCAGACCCTCATCCAGATCCCAATTAATAAGATCGTTCATGATCTACGGCCAGTCGCAAAACGGGTTAATGGTTGCAGATTCATCGACAGCCCCTCCTTTTTTTGCAGCTCAAACGTGACCAAAAACAGTTGCTGCGTCAGACTCGGCTCAAGACAAACCAAACCTTGTTATAAATGCAGACAGATCAGCACCAGTACGGCTAGAAACACGGTCTCTGCCAGCATCAAAATGATCGGCCGCCAACCCATAGCGGCTAGCTCTTTGAAGGACGATTTCATCCCCAGTGCCACCATCGCAACAACCAGGCACCAACGCGACATTTCCACCATGAAGCTAGACACTTCGGGCATGATGTAGCCGCCACTGTTCAGCGAGACGATCAGGATAAAAGCCACCAGAAAGCTTGGTAGAGGGAAGCCGCTAGGCTTGCTATCCGCCCCGATCTGACCCCAACGCGATGCGATCAGCGAGATGATTAACACCGCTGGTACCAACATCGACACCCGTAACAGCTTGGTAAAGGTGGCAATATCGCCGATTTCGTCCGACATCATATAGCCCGCACCGACGACCTGAGCGACATCATGGATGGTAGCCCCCAGAAAAACCCCGCTGGCTGTGGGATCTAGGTCGAATGCGGTTACGATCAATGGGTAAGCGACCATCGCGACGGTACTGAGCGCTGTTACGCAGATCACAGTAAATATCAAGTTTTTCTCGGCATCTTTGTCCTGCGGTAATACCGCAGCGACCGCCAGCGCAGCCGAGGCACCACAAATACCGACTGATGCTCCGCTCAACAGGCTCTGCGAGCGCCCTAGTTTGAGCCAGCGCCCCCCGAAATAGCCAAACAGGATGGTGGCAGGCACCGCCAGCAATACGATCACGATCGGCGTGAGGCCCAAGCTCATTAACTGTTCGACAGTAATTCGTGCCCCCAGCAACGCAATGCCAAATCGCAATACCGATTTGGCAGAGAACTGAATCCCGGCGACACAGTTGCCTTCAGCAGACAGGTAGTTAAACGCCATCCCCATTAGCAGGGCATACAGAATGACCGGCCCGCCGTAGTGTTCCGAGACAAAGCTGGCAGCCATGCCCACCACCAGACAGAGCACCATACCCGGAGCAAATACCTGTAAGGATTTTCTGTACTCAAGCACCTGACCCTTATGCAACTTCACCAGATTCACCCCAGTTCTCCTGTTCGATACTGTACGACTAGACCAACCGCACTAGAGGCTGCTCGTGAGCTAGGCTCTGTGCTTGCTAATCGAGCGACTAAAACATGCCGATCAGCGAGGACGGTTTGTTGTACGTATTGTTGTTTTTTGATAACTCAGCAGGACTTACAAATCCGCTCCGCAGAGTGCTGCAGCTATTGCCCGTATTTGGGCGGCAGCACGTCATCGTCGTGTTAATTTATAGACTTAACACATATATTACAAGATATATTATATCTTATACAAGACTTATGTTTGTAAGCTACGACACCTATCCCCTTTTCCACCGAGGAGATAAAGGCAAGTTGGCTGAACGGTAGCTGGCAGGAGTACTTGATTACCGGTAAAGAGCTCAGGCAGGCAATGCCTGAAACCGATATTTGCGGTGTTCTTTTTGAGGAGCTCTGGTGACAAAGAAACCAAAGACTTTGATGGGGGGCGACTGCAGGAACTCCGCTGCACGCTCGGCACGGCAACGGCAACGGCAACGGCAACGGCAACGGCAACACATGATCAGCGAAACGGAATCATCAAAACAGCAGAAGACCGGCGCAGAACACGCCGATCCGATCTCAGTATTAAGTCTTCATACGAATGAAGGGTGCGAATGAAGAGTACGAATGAAGAGTACGAAGTCAGCCTGCTAACTAGGTAAGCTCGACCATATAGCGATGATTCTCGGTATCACAGCGACTAACGCGAAGCTCTATCGCACGTCCATCCAGCGCGGAGGCTGTACGTTCAATTTCGAGTAAGGGCGCTCCGACTTTAACCCCCAGGTGTTTGGCCTCAAGCGCACTGGCACTGACGGCCCGCACCCGCTCTACAGCCGTGAGAACAGATAGACCGTAGTCGCGCTGATACAAACTATATAGAGAATTAGGCAACGGTTGTTTCTCGGCCAGATCCGGGATCAACGCCACAGGCACCGACAAGATTTCGTAGATCACCGGCCGGCCATCGAATTGGCGCAGTCGCTCAATCCGGCTAACCAGTTCGCCAGGGTTGAGCCCCAACTGCTTGATTTCCAACTCGTTGGCCGCAACATTTTCAGTACTGAGCACCGCGCTTTCCGGCAGTTTTCGTTGATCAGCCAGATCGACCAGCCGAAAGAAATGGAACAACGCCTGCTCTTGAGTGTGCTCGGCGACAAAGGTTCCACGCCCCTGGCGACGAACCACCAGCTTCTCTGCCGCCATCTCATCCAACGCTTTACGCACGGTTCCCTGGCTGACTTTGAGCTCTGCAGCTAATTGGTTCTCGCTGGGCAAGCCCATGCCCGGTGTCCAGGTCTTGTCGATAAGACGCTGCACGAGGAGCTGTTTAACCTGGGCATAAAGGGGGAGAAACCGGGTGGGGCTGTCTTCTGTCGTCATGCTTAAATTTTGCCAGTCGTCTGCGTAACGCAACTCGCGCACAGGGTTGATGAAAGAGCGCAACTATGCACTTTCCGTCCTTTTCAGGCAAGGACACTGGCAAGATAGGAGAGGATGAAGGCATGATGGCGGAACGATATTTTTCGGAAAAAGGAGGGGCTAAAAGCCCCCCAAACTACCCACTTCGGTCTTAATGAATCGTAAAAAGCGCGGTTGAGCGCTTTATCTCGAATAAAAAAGAGGGGCTTTAAAACCCCTCAAGAGGACGAGTAAGCTCGCCCTAGGGATTACGATAAACGCCTGAAATCAGGCATTCAAAAACTTCAACACCGCATCCACGCTGTCCTTGGCATCGCCGAACAGCATCCGGGTGTTGTCTTTATAAAACAGCGGATTATCAACACCGGCGTAACCGGTGCTCATGCCCCGCTTGAGCACAATCGTCGTTTTACCCATCCAGGGCTCCAGCACCGGCATACCGGCAATCGGGCTGTCGGGCACATCCTGGGCGGCGGGATTGACGATATCGTTGGCACCAATCACCACCGACACATCCACATTGGGGAAGTCTTCATTAACCTCATCCATCTCGTAGACGATGTCGTAGGGGACTTTGGCTTCGGCCAGCAGCACATTCATATGCCCCGGCATACGCCCGGCAACAGGGTGAATACCAAAACGGACATTGACCCCCTTGTCCCGCAGCTTTTTGGTGATCTCGAACACAATATGCTGAGCTTGAGCCACCGCCATACCGTAGCCGGGCAAAATCATCACCTCTTTGGCGTTCAGCAGCAGATCGGCGGCCTCTTGCGCCTCGATCGGTTTCACGTCCCCGGCATCACCTGCCGGGCCTGCGGCGCCACCGGACGATTTAGGCGTGCCGAATCCACCCATAATGACGTTGACGAACTTGCGGTTCATCGCCTTACACATGATGTAACTGAGGATCGCACCGCTACTGCCCACCAGCGCGCCAACCACGATCAGCAGATCATTGCCGAGCATGAATCCCATCGCCGCAGCCGCCCAACCCGAATAGCTGTTAAGCATCGATACCACCACCGGCATATCCGCGCCACCGATGGCTACCACCATATGGACACCGAAGGTCAGGGCGATCAGGGTCATGACGATCAGGACTCCGATACCTCCACCGGCTGCAGATTGCTCAATGTACTGTCCGCACAGCCAGATCGCCGCGATCAGCAGCCCCAGGTTGAACCAATGTCGCCCCGGCAGCTGTAACGGTTTGCCACCGATCTTGCCGCTCAGTTTGAGATAAGCCGCCACCGAACCGGAGAAGGTCAGCGCGCCGATCAAAATACCGATATAGGTCTCGACATCATGGATGGTCTTTTCGACCCCGATAATGCCCGCACCGTGATCCAGCGCGTTGGCATAGCCAACAAACACTGCGCCCAGCCCGACCAGACTATGAAGAATGGCGACCAGTTCCGGCATCTGGGTCATCTCCACCCGCTGGGCGAGTACCCAGCCGATGGCACCCCCTGCAACGATGCCGCCGATCAGGAACACCTGATTATTGGTCACCAGTCCTACCACCGTGACCAATAGCGCCAAACCCATCCCCAGCATGCCGTAGAAATTACCTCGGCGCGCCGATTCCTGATGGCTCAAGCCGTTCAAAGCGAGGATAAACAGCGCACCCGCGCCAATATATGAAACTGTGATAACTCCTGCATTCATGGTATCTACCCCTATTTGCTGAACATGCGCAGCATGCGCTGGGTAACTGCGAAGCCACCGACGATGTTGATACTGGTGATAAACACCGCCAAGGTGGATAACACCACGACCAACGTACTGTCACTGGAGATCTGCATCAGTGCACCGATGACGATGATGCTACTGATCGCATTGGTGACACTCATCAGCGGTGTATGCAGCGAATGCGACACCCCCCAGATCACCATGTAGCCGATAAAGCAGGACAGTACGAACACCGACAGGTGGCCGATAAAGGCCGGCGGTGCCACCGTTCCCAGTCCGTACAGCGCCAGACCACAGCCCAGCAACGGAATAAGGAAGGCCAGCGGATGGGCTGGTTTCGGTTCGGCTTTCGCCAGTGCTTGCTTGGCCTTGATGCCGATATCTTCTTTGGGCGCCACGGTGATCCGTGGTGCGGGTGGCGGCCAGGAGATCACGCCACTGTTCACCACGGTCGCGCCACGGATCACCTCGTCTTCCATATCCACCACAATCTCACCGTTCTTCTCAGGACAGAGATCGGTCAGCAGGTGGCGCAGGTTAGTGGCGTACAACTGGCTGGCTTGCGCCGCCAAACGGCTGGGCAGATTGGTGTAGCCGATCAGGGTGACACCGTGCTTGACCACCACCTTGTTGGCCTCGGTCAGCTTGCAGTTGCCGCCAGCTTCAGCCGCCAGATCGACAATCACGCTACCCGGTTTCATATTGACCACCATCCGCTCGGTGATCAGCTCGGGGGCCGGTCGGCCCGGAATCAGCGCGGTAGTGATGATGATATCCACCTCGGCCGCCTGAGCCGCGAACAGGTCCATCTCCGCTTTGATAAACTCTGGGCTCATGGTCTTGGCATAACCGCCTTGACCACTGCCATCCTCTTCTTCATCGAACTCAAGCATCAGGAATTCGGCGTTCAGGCTTTCAACCTGTTCTTTCACTTCCGGCCGAGTATCGAAGGCCCGAACAATGGCGCCCATGCTGGAGGCGGCGCCGATAGCGGCAAGGCCTGCAACCCCGGCACCGATCACCAGCACCTTGGCCGGCGGTACTTTTCCGGCGGCGGTGATCTGGCCGGTAAAGAAACGTCCGAAATGCTGAGCCGCTTCCACCACCGCCCGATAACCGGCGATATTGGCCATCGAACTCAGTGCATCCATCTTCTGAGCTCGGGAGATTCGCGGCACGCTGTCCATCGCCATAGCGGTCACGCCCCGAGCGGACAATTCTTTCAGCATTTCCGGATTCTGGGCCGGATAAAGGAAGCTGATCAGGGTCTGGTGCTCTTTCAACAGTTCGACACCGTAGAACCCCAATTCTGGGTGCTCTTTGGGGGGGCGCACTTTCATGATGATATCGGAACCGGTCCAGAGTTCGCGGGGATCTTCGATGATCTCAACACCCACCTGGGCGTAGTGTTCATCATCGAAACTGGCAGCCTCGCCGGCCTTGGATTCGATGGCGACGGTAAAGCCGAGCTTCTGCAGCTGGGTGGCGACTTCTGGGGTCAACGCGACCCGTTTTTCGCCCTCTTCGATCTCTTTAGGGATACCAATTCGCATGGTCGTACCCTCTTCACTGAGTGAGTTATTTTTTTGGGGGGGATTGGTTGCATTGGGGCCGCAGAAATCTCTAGCCCTGCGTAACGAGCAACCCATCTGTTATTTTCAGGAAATCAAGCGACTACAGGAAATGTAGCCGCCTGAGAATAGGATCTACGCCAAGCCAGCCCGCTGTCGCAGGTCGGCATAAAGCGCATCAGGAATGGTGACCCCGTCTTGCTCGCTCTGGCGACGAAGCGCCAAGCGACGTGCACCCGGCAAGCGCGTCCCCGGCTGCTCCTCGATGGCGGTCAGTAACACCTCAAAACGCTCGGCAAAATTTTGCAGCGCAAAGCGTTCAGGGTCGATCAGGATAAAGAAATGTCCGACGTTCGGAGCAGCGCCTTCGGCAGTGAAGAAAGAGCCCGCTTCGTAGCCGTGATTGGAGCCGGTCAGGGTCGCCGACAGAATCTCCACCATCAACACCAGCGCCGCTCCCTTGGCATCACCCATGGGTAGCATACTGCCTGCCATAGCCGCTTGAGCATCCGTGGTCTGCCGACCTTCGGCATCCACCGCCCAACCTTCGGGAATCGGTTGCTGATTGTCAGCAGCAAGCTTAATTTTGCCCCTGGCCACCTTGCTTAATGACAGGTCGATAACCAGTGGCTCTGCGTCCGCTCTTGGACACGCAAAAGCGATCGGATTGGTACCAAACAGACTCCGCTGCCCGCCCCAGGGGGCGATTGCTGCGGGAGAGTTGGTCACCCCCAGGGCGATCAACCCTTGCTGCGCCATGCGCTCGACATGAAAGCCTGCCGCCCCCATATGGTGGGACCGACCGACGCCCACACCGACAATTCCGGACTCCTTCACCAACTCGGAAGCTCGGTCGAGTCCCTGAGCGATGGCGGGAAAAGCAAATCCAGACTTAGCATCGACCCGCACGGCTGCGGTAGCGGTTAATTCAACGTCCGGCACGGCGAAACCATCAACTTTACCGCTATTGGCCTGATCGGCGTAGGCCGGCAGCCTGGACACCCCATGCGAGGCCAACCCATCGGCATCGGCCGCCACCAGTGCCTCGGCGACCACATTCGCATTGGCTTGCGAGGTGTTGCTATTGACCAGAACCTGTACCGCTAAAGCGCTAAGTTCATCAAGGCTCAAAGTAGCCATTATTGCTGCTCCTGCAACGCACGACGTACGTTGGCTGCCGTCACCGAACTCACACGCACATTGGACTCCTCGGTGACGCCGGCGATATGCGGTGTCAGAATCAAGTTGGGCACGCCAGCAAAGGGGTTATCAGCCGTCATCGGTTCAACTTCAAACACGTCCAGCATCGCTCCCTTCAAGGCCCCTTCGGTTAACGCCTTGGCTAAAGCTGCATCGTCGACAACACCGCCTCTTGCACTATTGATCAGAACGGCACCGGGCTTCATCTTGGCAATCGAGTCGGCATTAATCAGGTGCTGGGTACTCTCAACCAAAGGTACGTGCAAACTCACGGCATCGGACTGTGCCAGCAGATCATCCAATGACAGAGGCTCCACGCCCTCCTCGACCCAAACAGCAGCATCGTTTGGAATCATCGGGTCGTAGGCAGACACCTTCATATCCAGCGCCTTGGCTTTGCGAGCAGCCAGTCGGGATATGCCTCCGAAGCCGATCAGGCCAAGATGGCGTTGGTTTATCTCCTGTCCGGATAACTGCGTGCGCGGCCACTCTCCCGCGATCATCTGAGCATTAGAGTGATAGGCACCGCGCAACAACATCAGCATGCCGCCAATCACATATTCGACCACCGATTCACTGTTAGCCCCGGTGGCAGGACAGACCTGCACACCCGCAGCTTCACAGGCGGGCAGGTCGATGTTGTCCAGCCCCACGCCCAATCGACCGACGACACATAGATCCGCAGCCGCACTCAGCAGTTCGCCTCGAACCTGGGTACGATTACGCACAATCAACGCCCGCGCCGACTTGGCCAACTGCAGCAGTTCATCCGGGCGGTCCACCAGCTCCGGGTCGTAATGTACCGAAAAATCAGACTTCAATGACTCAACTGCGCTTTCGTCCATAAATTCAGAAATAAGAACATCAACCATTTCTATCTCTCCAGCATGGCAGCCATGCAATGTATTTAGTGGTATGTATTACCGCTGTAAGCGGCCCCCGATGGAGTCCAGTAGCGCTGCTGCAGCCCCCTTTCAAACAGGCGAGCAGCGTCAGACATCGCCGCAAAGCCACGTCTATACAACCATTCGCCCAAACTGAGCAACACCAAAGAACTTAATCAGGAGCCTAAAACAGATCCTTATTAAAGGGACCTAGGGGAATTGAATAAAGGAACCTTCCGGCAACGGTACATTGAGCAGGTAGTTGAATACCCCGTAAAAGCCACAAACGATCGCTACCGCAACCAGCGAATACAGCCAGACCTTACCTTTGGTCCAGGGGTCGTATTGAGCCAACAGCATCAGCGCAGCAAACGCGCCGAGCCCAGATAACAGAAAACCCACCCACGGCATCAACAGGGTCGCCCCCAACATCGACAACACCAGTAAGATTCGGCGGCTATTGGATGGGGCCGAACCGGATGGCGCTTCCTCGGTGACATGCGTGTAAGGTTTGACCAAAGCGTTGACGATCAACACCAACGACAAACCCATCAGACCTGCTATCACCATGCGCGGAAACACATAGGAATCGGGGTCGGTCATCAGGGTTGTCTCGTACAAACAAGCCACGCCGAGCAGCATGAACAGGGTGGCACAAATCATACCGCCAATATCACGCTGGCTACGCAGGTTCATTTTGGTTTCAGTCCCGGAACTAGTCATTCGATTAACTCCTTCTGCAATCGTTTGATGCGGATCTGCTTTGCAAACAACGGATAGAACAGTCCCAAACCTATCGCCGCAATGATCACCATCGAGATCGGCCGCCCGAAGAACATCCCGAACAGGTTTTCAGTGGCAGCACCAATCGTCCAGCTCTGGACAAAACCCTCTTCGGCGATACGCCCAAGGATCAACCCCAGCACAATCGGCGATGGCGAGAAGCCAAAGCGGTTCAATACCCAGCTCAACGCACCCAGCACTAGCATGATGAACACATCCGAGACACTGTTACGAATCGAGTAGGCACCGATAAGTGTCATAAACGCGACCGTCGGCACCAGCAACGCTTTGGGCACGGTGATAATAAACCGATAAGCGTAACGTCCAATCAATAAGCCCGCAGGCAACATCAGCAAGGTGGCAATAAAGAGCCCGAAAATGAAGGTATAAACGATCGACCCACTGCTCTCGAACATCTCCGGCCCAACCCGCAGACCATGCACCATCAGCGCACCCAGAATAACGGCATCGGGTGGTGTACCGGGAATACCCAGTACCAGCGTCGGGACAAAGCCGCCGCCTACCGTGGCGTTGTTGGCTGACTCGGTCGCCTGAATCCCTTCGGGTGCACCCTTGCCAAATTGTGACTTATCCTTTGAAGCACGGCGGGCTTCGCTATACGAAACCAGACCGGCGATCGAGCCACCAGCGCCAGGCAAGATGCCGACAAAAGTACCTATGATCGACGAGCGAGCCAGGTTGAACTTCCCCTTCCAGGAGATAGCCAGCGCCTCCTTCAAGCGGTAGCCACGCTGCTCACCGGTGACATTAAGATGTCGCCCCGATACCGCCACCAGATCGATCAGTACCGGAATACAGTACAGTCCAATCAAGGCAGAGACAGTTTCAATCCCCCCGATCATGGTAAGGCTACCGAAGGTAAAGCGAATATCACCGCTGACCGCCGCCGACCCGACGCAAGCTAACAACAGTCCGAAGCAGCCCCCAATCAGACCTTTGGTCAGATTGCCTTCAGACAACGCCGCGATTAGCGTCAAGCCGAACAGGGCCATCCAGAAGTACTCAGCCGGGCCAAAAGCCAGCGCAACTTCGGCCAGCGGTGGCGCCAGCACCAACAGGAAGAACGCCCCCACCAGCCCCCCAACAACCGAGGCGATACAGGCAAGCGTGATCGCCAGGTCACCGTCGCCTCGTTTGGCCATCGGGTAGCCATCAAAGGTGGTGGCTATTGCAGAGGGGGTTCCAGGTGTATTGAGCAGAATTGCGGCATAAGCTCCGCCGTAGATAGCGCCGGTATAGATTGCTCCAAGCATGATCAGAGCAGAGGTAACCGGCATGGTAAAGGTGATGGGCACCAGCACTGCTACCGCCATCGTTGCTGTTAAGCCGGGCAGGGAACCAATAATGGTCCCTGCCACAACACCGGCCAAAGCCAGCAACAAATTGAGCGGTGTCAGTGCTTGAAATAGATATTCAAGCATGACCTAACCCCTTTATTTGATTACGCCAGCTTGCTTGGCAGCGGCAATATATTCCTTCGACTTCTTCGCAATAAATGCATCCATTTTGTCGTAGGAGATATCCAACAGCATCATGCCGTCATTCTCCATCCGCTGGCGAAACTCCTTATCGCTGTTGATATCGCCAATCATGCTGGAGATCTTCTGACGGACATCTTCGGGGGTCGATTTGGGAACCGCGATACCCCGGTAGGCACCGGATACCAAGTCATAGCCCAGCTCTTTAAATGTCGGTACGTCGGGGAACCGGGGATGACGAGTTTCTGTCGCCACGGCCAGCATCCGTACCTTGCCTTCATGCTTGGCACCGACCGAGGTGTAGCCCCACTGCGCCAACACCTGCTCGCCCAGCAACGCAGCAACCGCTTTACCGGTTCCCTTAAACGAAACGTAAGTTGATTTAGCACTAGCCATGTTGTCGAAACGCACTTGTGCCAAATGGTTGGCCGACCCCTTACCCGAACCAGAAAAGAGCAATCTGCCTGGATTTTGTTTGGCAAAAGTCACTAGGTCATCAAGGGTTTTGAACGGGCTATCCTGTTTTACAACGATCGCATCCGGGGTGTAATGGAACATGTAAACACCGGTCAGATCTTCGGTTTTAAAACCGACATTTTTTTGCAGAGGTTTAATGATGATATGAGGCAAGTTGATGCCCATCATGCTGTAACCATCACCTTTCATCGTGTTCAATTGGGACCAGCCAACGGCGCCGCCGCCACCGGGTTTGTAGGAGATCACCAGATCTTCATCGAACAATTTTTTAAAGAAGGGTTGCTGATGACGCGCGGTGACATCGGACTCACCACCGGGGCCAAACGGAACCACATAGCTAACCGATTTCTCAGGATAATCGGCCTGAGCCAAACCGGAAAACGCCAGCGCTACCATCACGGTAGAACCAGCAAAATGTTTGATCATTGATTTAAAAGCCATTGTTAGAATCTCTTATTGTTTTATATGAGTGAGATATACCTAAACGAACGGGTAAATAATTTGAGAGTACGCCTCTGTAAATATAAGACCTTGCACAGCTTTACAGTTGAAAGCAGGTCGAACTATGCCCTAGTGGACACAACGGAATAGGAGCAGCCTGATCCCCACCAGACTGCTCCTATTTACAACGATTTACGCGCTGCGATATAGCTTGGTCATCGAGAATTCGACGTGACCCAATACTTCTGCACAGGTGCTGCGACCATTAGCCGCACCAATTGCTTGTTCAATCAGCGCATCACCCGCCTGATCAAGCGTCATCTCATGGCGCAGAACAGCCGACACGTCCAGATCGATATGCTCGCTCATGGTCCGCACGGTACGAGGGTTACCGGTGATCTTGATCACTGGCATGATCGGGTTACCGATTACGTTGCCCTGGCCGGTAGGGAACAAGTGCAAGACATATCCCGCAGCAGCCTGCAGCGTATTACACTCGGCAGCCGCTGAAGAAGTGTCCATGAAGTACAGACCAGGTCCCTTGGCAGGTGCTTCAGCTGGCTCCAGTACGTCGACGTACATAGCGTTCTTACCGATTTTCTGGACGTTGCCCAAGGCTTTCTCTTCGATAGTGGTCAGACCACCTAAGATATTGCCTTTGGTCGGCTGCGAATCGGACAGATCGTCGGTCTTCTCGGCCATGATGAAGTCATTGTAGGCTTCCCAGGTCTTCATGAACTTAGCGCCGGCTTCTGGAGTCTTGGCCCGCTTAGAGACAATCACCTCAGCACCGGTGATCTCAGAGGTCTCACCAAAGCACAGGGTAGAGCCTTCAGCATACAGCTTGTCGATGAAGTTACCGACGGTGGGGTTGGCCGACAGACCGGATGTGGTATCGGACTCACCACACTTGGTGGCTACCCACAGATCACCGATCGGGCACTCTTCACGCGTTTGCTCCGTGGCGAAATGAACGAACTCTTTAGCTTTACGAGAGGCGGTGCAAACGGTGTTGATATCGCCATTCTGTTCGATGGAGAAACCCGCCACTGGCTTGCCCGTCTTGGCGATTCCATCAACCACACGCTGGGTCCAGTCCGGCTCGATGCCGATAACTACAACTGCAGCAACGTTGGGGTTAGCACCGGTGCCGATAATGGTACGGAAGTGCAGATCCAGATCGGCGCCGAACTGCAAACGGCCGTAGGCGTGAGGAATTACAGTAGTGCCTTTGATGTTGTTGGCAACAGATTCGCAGGCTGCGTTGGAGATATCATCCAGTGGCAGGATCAATACGTGGTTGCGAATACCTACTCGGCCGTTTTCACGGCGGTAACCCATAAAAGTCTTATCAGTCATTTCTTTATTCTCCCGTTACGCCCACTTCCAGCGCTAGGTTTTGATGTTGTGTAAATCGAAGTCCTGACGGTTATTGCTTAACAACCGAGCTATCGATTGCTTACCAGCGCTTGGTCTTGATGTTGTGCACATGGGCGTGATCACCGGCCCTAATCGACGCCACCACCTTCCCCATGTCCTGGTCGTACTTGATGATGGTGTCACCGACGGCAAGGTCTTTCAGCGCGATCTTATGACCCAACGGGATGTCGCTTAATGCGGTCAAATTGATCTCTTCGTTGGTATCCATCTTGTAACCGGTGACGGCCATCCCTTCCTTGATGGTCTCTACTACGGCGACGCCAACCGAGTCGTCTTTATCGTGTACCAAAAAATGCGTTTCGCTCATTTTCTTCGTCCTCTTGTTTTTAAGGGTCGTTCAACTTGGAGTCATCTTACCTAAAGTCTTATGTCTTTTACAAGACTTAATTTGTATTTTGTTTTATGTCTTATATAAGATTTATTTTTCACGTATGCTTAGATTGAAATCTGCAAGCTCAATCTATAAGCCCAACCAACAACGAAGGTGCATGGCTATGTCTGCACAACCGAAGAACCCAAACTTCAAACCGCTCTATGCCCAGGTAAAGGAGCTACTGACCCGTCGCCTGGTAGACAACACCTGGAAAGCAGGCATGGCATTGCCCAGCGAGAATCAACTGGCTGCGGAATTGAAGGTCAGTCAGGGGACGGTGCGTAAAGCGCTAGATGAGATGACGGCAGAGAACCTGCTGGTACGTAAACAGGGGCGCGGTACCTTTGTCGCGGAACACACGCAGCAACGGGCACTATTCCATTTTTTGCACCTGGTCGGGGTGAACGACAATCGCCAACTACCTCAAAGTCAATTGATCTCAATAGCAACGCTGCCAGCCGACGACCTGGAATCACAACAACTGGAACTCGGCAGTGACGCGCCGGTGATACGACTTAATCGTGTTCGCTCTCTAAATGACCAACCGGTTATCAGCGAAACGATCTCAGTCCCTTATGCGCTGTTTCCCGAGCTGGGACAGCTAAAGGAGCTCATACCTAACTCACTCTACTCGCTGTATGAGCGCCAATACGGGATTTCGGTCAGCCGGGCGGTCGAACGTTTATCGGCCCAGAGTGCTCAAGGACAGGTGGCCAAACAGTTGGCACTGCCCCCTGGCACACCGTTGCTCTGCATCCAGCGCACCGCTTACAGCCTCAACTCACGTCCCGTAGAACTACGCATCAGCCGCTGCAGTACCCAGCATCACCACTATCTGTCGGAACTCACCTAACCACCTGTAAGGATGGTACAGGGCAATTTTTCACCGGACTCAGGAGCAATCATGACGACCAAAGACCCATCCAACCCAGGCACAGCCCCTAAGTCGGTAGTTGACTGGAACCGATTTTTCCCTTTCCTATCATGGCTGTGCACCCTGGACCGTCGATCCATTCGCGGGGACTTCTTTGCCGGCCTGACCGGTGCCGTAATTGTGCTGCCACAGGGTGTGGCGTACGCAATGATCGCCGGGCTCCCCCCAGAGTACGGCCTGTATGCGGCCATCATTCCAGCCATCATCGCGGCTCTGTTTGGCAGCTCCTACCATCTAATTTCCGGCCCCACAGCAGCGCTATCTATCGTTGTTTTTACCACCCTGAGCCCGTTGGCCGAGCCAGGAAGTGCAGAGTTCATCCAGCTAGCACTCACCCTGACGCTGATGGCCGGACTGTTCCAGATGCTGCTGGCCCTGGCCAAGATGGGTAGCCTGGTCAATTTTGTTTCCCACTCGGTGGTTATCGGCTTCACTGCTGGCGCTGCGGTGATCATCGCCACCAGTCAGATAAAGAATGTACTGGGCATCGAGATCGCTTCGACCGGGTCGTTTATCCAAACCTGGCAGGCGATCTTCACCGAGATGACGGGCCTCAACCCTTACGCGCTGGCGGTGGCACTGGCAACACTCGCGACTAGCCTGGCCTTTAAACGTTACCTGCCCCGCTGGCCCGGTATGCTGATCGCGATGGTGATCGGTAGCCTGGTCGCGTTCGGGCTGGGTGCGGAAGAGCACGGTATCGGCCTCGTCGGCGCCATCCCAGCCCAACTGCCCAGCTTCGCCCTGCCCGCATTCTCTGAAGACTTACTGCGAGACCTAGGACCTGGCGCCTTGGCCCTCGCTCTACTGGGCTTGGTCGAGGCGGTATCCATCGCCCGTTCAGTGGCCACCCGTTCCCACCAGCGGATCAACGGCAATCAAGAATTTTTTGGTCAGGCCTTATCCAATATCTTCGGGTCGTTCTTCTCCTGTTACGCCTCATCGGGCTCGTTTACCCGCACCGGCGTCAACTACAGTTCAGGTGCCAAGACCCCATTAGCGGCAGTCTTTGCTGCGCTGGCCTTAGCCGTCATTTTGCTGCTGTTTTCCGATCTAACGGCTTACGTGCCGATTCCGAGCATGGCCGGAATTCTGCTACTGGTCGCCTACGGCCTGATCGATTTCCACCATATTGGCTCCATCATCAAAACCAGCCGCTCCGAAGCACTGGTACTGGGAGTAACCTTTGTCGCCACCCTGCTAATAGCGATGGAGTTCGCCATCTATATCGGTGTCATGCTGTCGCTGATGCTCTACCTCAAGCGTACCTCTAAACCGTCTTTGATCACTCTGGCGCCAGACACAGAAAAGCCCGCGCGGACCTGGACCAATATCGCCCTCAAACCGCTCCCCGAATGCCCACAACTAAAAATACTTCGTATCGACGGAGCGGCGTTCTTTGGTGCGGTCAACTACCTGCAGGAACAGCTACACCAGATTCCCGAGGCCAACGTGCTGATCGTTAGCAGCGGTATGAATTTTATCGATATCGCCGGTGCAGAGATGCTGGCGCATGAAGCCAAACGCCGCCAAAAACATGGAGGGAGGCTTTACTTCTACAAGATGAAGCTACAGCCCAAACAGATGCTGCAGGCGAGCGGACATATCGAAGCCATCGGCAGGGATGCAATTTTTTCCAGCAAGGTCGAGGCGCTGAAAGTGATCCAGAACGCCCTATCGCAACCGGCGTGCGAAAATTGTCCCAAACGCATCTTCTCGGAGTGTCAAAGCCGTTACGGCCGGACAAATACGTCATTCAAAGACGAAAAGCAGCAGCCTGATTATGAAAGTCTCGACGCCACCTATCTTTTGAGATAGCCCGTGCAAACCACTGTCAACGCCCTACTGCCAATCACAATGCTTATCCTGCTGGGCTACGGGCTGCGCCGTGGCCGCTTCTTTACCGATGCTTTCTGGTCCGAAGTAGAAAAACTGGCCTACTACGTGATGACTCCAGCGCTGCTAATTCACGCACTGACGGCCAACCCCTTGGGCGGCCTACCGTGGAAAACCCTGTTCCTCACTCTGGACAGTACAATATTACTCTGCACCCTGTTGTTGGTCGCTTGGCAACGCTGGGTTCGCCCCTTGGAGGCCGCCTCGTTTACATCGCTATTTCAGGGGGGCATCCGCTTTAACACCTTTATCGCGTTGGCGCTGGCCAATGCGCTGTTTGGTGAGGAAGGTCTGCTCTACGGCGCCCTCGCTTCGGTGGCGATGATCATATTGATCAACATCCTCTGCGTAGTCGCCTTCTCGGTTTCGGTGCCCCGAGATCGCTTCTCCCTGGGCAGCTTGCTGCACCAACTAGCCACCAATCCTTTAATCCTGGGCTGCGTGATCGGAATAGGCCTGAACCTATCGGGATTCGACCTGCCAGACGCCGCAAAAGAGACATTTTCCCTGGTGGGACGCGCGGCCTTTCCCGTCGGACTCCTGGCGGTTGGTGCCGGACTTGAGATGCGCAGACTTACCCAGGATTGGGAGTTAACATTGACCGCATCCGTGGTTCAATTCTTGGTCAAGCCACTACTTGCGATCCTCCTGGCCCAGCTCTTTGGTCTCAGCGGTCTGGCGGCTGCAATCGCGGTCCTATTTCTGTCGGTACCGACAGCGCCCTCATCCTATATTCTGTCCCGACAGTTAGGCGGCAATTACCAAGCGATGGCAGCGGTCATCACCTTCCAGACCTTGGCGGCGTTTGTCACGCTACCGGTAACACTCGGTTTGCTGGGTATCAAATAGCGTTTCTTTAAGAACAAAAATGCATATATTCGTTGTCAGATTACCGAGCGGCGTCTGGTATGGAAAATAGCTCTGAAGCCTTCAGCAATAGAACGAACATTCATCGAGCAACAGCAAAGTCGCATGCCTTGCCGCTCAGGAATAGTCATTAGGTCATGGGAAAGGCTCTGGTGCAGCGGATCAAACCGCTACTTTTGGCGCCAGCTAAAAAAGGGATGACCCTCCACCCCTCTATTATTTTTCTTCTAAGTAGGCCTGCTTTATATTAATTACATGCTCCGTTATGACTTTAACAGCTTCGTCAATTTTCCCATCACTTAGAAAACCAACCAGCTCAACATGTTGTTCATTTGACTGAGATGCTTTGAATTTATTCATAGAAAGGTGGCTTCGTAGCGCAGCAGCTTTAGTGGATACCAATTTATATGCTTCTTTCAAATAGGGGTTCTTGCAGTAATCAAAAAATAGCTGGTGGAACTCGGAATCCAACCTAAGGTATTCGATTAGATTCTCTCTCTTTAACATCCGTCTCATTTTTAAGAGGGTCATTTCCAGCGAATCTAGAAAATCGTCATCACCTTCAGAGACAGCTTCTCTTAACGCCAGGGGCTCGATATAAGCTCTAAAATCACAAAGATCGTTGACTGCTTTAGGATCTGGAAGAAAAACAAAACTCCCTTTTTGGGGAATAATATCGATAACACCTTCCTGTTTGAGTCTGAAAAGCGCTTCTCTGACAGGCGTTTTACTTACACCAAATTTTTTCGCGAGCATAGTTTCGGACAATGCCTGTCCCAAGGCCAAATCACCTTCCATAATGGATAGGCGCAACCTCTCGATGACCATTTCCGTTAGCGACTTGGGGCGCTCAATCTGTTCTGAATCGCTACGGATCATCTTCCTACCTATCTGTGAATATCGCTGGATTTAGCCGCCTGAATACTAACATTTTATTCTGTTTGGGTGAATCGAATGGCCCTGTCGTAGTTGCCTACCAGACCAGATAACAATAATTTATGGATGGCGTTAGCATTCGGACTATCG
The DNA here is from genome assembly GCA_036960405.1 of Halopseudomonas sp. GTDB lineage: Bacteria > Pseudomonadota > Gammaproteobacteria > Pseudomonadales > Balneatricaceae > Motiliproteus. Next base: position 41,271 of record JBALWS010000022.1, read on the forward strand.
CCTTAGCTTGTGCGCTTAAGAAGGTAGTCATCATAATCGGGAACATCCCGGGCATAGTCGCCGGTGGTTAGTGAAGAGGCGAAGACAAAATCCGCCGAGGCCTGGTTGCAGGCCACCGGTATGTTCCAAACTGCGGCGATCCGCAGCAAAGCCTTCACATCGGGATCATGGGGTTGCTGTTCAAGCGGGTCCCAGAAGAAAATCAGCATTTCGATCACACCTTCGGCAATCTTGGCACCCAACTGCTGGTCACCACCCATGGGGCCACTGAGCAGAGAGCTTACCTCAAGTTTTAGCCGTTGACTCAAAAGCGTACCGGTGGTTCCGGTAGCATAGAGCCGGTGTTGCGCCAGCGCGTCTCTGTGGCGCTCCGCCCAGGCCAAGAGCCGAGTCTTCTGACTGTCATGTGCCACCAAGGCGATCGTCTTGGCCGGAGACATCGAGCGTTGGGTCTGCTTCATTGCAACTCACCTGTTGTTTGATGGTGGTAAAAAGCCCGTGTCATGGAAGAGATCGCCAGAGGACACAGGAAGGATCTACGCACATTTGCCCGTTAAAAAATGTAATCAGTGGACAGGAAACTGGATTCCCGGTTGCGGATTATGTTGCCGATCAACTCCTTGTTGCCGTCACTGGCTTTGCCCGCCACTAGGGTGCGGATGGAAAATACCCGCAGCGCATCGGCCACCGAGAGGGTGCCTTCGGCGGAGTCCTTGCGGCCGTTGAACGGGAAACTGTCCGGACCACGCTGGCAC
>JBALWS010000206.1:0-4627 GCA_036960405.1 Halopseudomonas sp.
ATGCGCCAGAAATCACCGAATTGATAACCACCGGGCCCAAGCACCAGCGTATTTGACTGATGGCCGATTGGCGTCAGGAAGGCGCAGGAGGCACCGACAGCTACCGCCATAAAAAATGGATCCGGGCTCGCTCCCAGCCCCAGAGCAATGCTGTAGGTCAGAGGGGCCATGACCACCGCGGTGGCGGCGTTATTAATAATGTCCGACAGGAACATGGTGACAACCAATACCAACCCGATAATAACGAATACCGGCAGTCCTGCGGTAAAACTCAGAACGAGGGTTGCCAACACCTGAGTCAACCCCGTGCTTTCCAGTGCAGTGCCTACCGGAATCATCGCGGCTAATAAAATAATGACCGGCCAGTCGATCGCATCATAGAGGTTGCGTACCGGTAGAATATCAAGCAAAAGGTACACCATCACCGCCAGTAAAAACACGATCGCCAAGGGCAGAATTTTGGCCACGCCCAGCGCAATCGCAACGGCAAAGATGGTTAAGGCGATGGCGACCTGCTTCGGCTGACCCAGGTTCAAGTTCCGCTCGGCCAGAGGGATCATACCCAGATCATTAAGCTGCTCATCCACGTTATCGCACGCGCCCTGCAGCAATAGGATATCACCGGCCTGAAAGGTCTGGCGGCGTAGCCGGCTGCGAATTCTCTGACCCTCACGGGCCAGCCCCACCAGCGCCAGCGAACTGCCACTGCGACGACGCAGAAACGGCACATCGCGCCCCTCAAGCACCGACTCTTTTTTAATAACGCCTTCAATCAGGGTCAAATCGCCCTGTGTCAGCTCGGCAAACTTCTTATCGGCACTGGTAATCAATTCCAGGTCATTGTTATCGAGCAACGGCTGTATTTCCGAAGGATCGGCCTGCAGTATCAGGATATCGCCCGCCTTCAATAACTGTCCGTTCCTGTGCGTCATCGTTCTGCCGTGACGGTGGGCCAGACCGACAACATCGATCGAGCTGTCATCCAAGCCGTCGATATCATTAATCGGGCGCCCCACCAAAGTGGATCCCTCGGTGATAATCACCTCGGTCAAGTAATCATCGATGGCAAACAACTGCTCGGGTGAGCTGTGGTCAAGTCGTGCAACCGGGATCAGGCGCCAACCGATCAAAGTAATAAACAGAACCCCCACCCCGGCGATGACGATACCGACAGGGGAGTAATCAAACATATTAAAGGCTTCACCACTGACCTCGGCCCGCATCATGGCGATAATAATATTGGGCGGGGTACCGATGGCGGTAGTCATTCCACCAAGAATGCTGCCAAAGGCCAACGGCATTAAAATCATCGCCGGAGAGCGGTTGTGCTTGGAGCAGGTGGCCAGAGCCACCGGCAACATCAGAGCCAACGCACCGACGTTGTTCATAAAGGCTGAGGCGATAGTCACCACGCCAGTTAGCAGCAGGATATGGCTGATAGGGTGTTCGGTGTAGGGCAGTATTTTCTGGGTGATCATATCGACCACACCGGAGCGACGCAGTGCATCTGAGATCACCAGAACGGCCGCCACAGTGATCACGGCAGGGTGGCCGAAACCGATGAAAGCCTCCTCAGTTGAGACCAGTCCAGTGAGTACGCATAGACCCAGAGCGATCGCCGCCACCACATCATGCCGATACCTCCCCCAGACGAAGAGCGCCAGTGTTAACAGCAAAATTGCGGCAATCAGTGATTGTTCAAAACTCATGGCAAGATCTCTGTCCAGACGTTCACAAGCTTAGATCATGGCAGAAACAAGGTGATAATAAGGGCCGCAAGCTGCCGCTGCGGCAAGGGATGCCTACAGCTTCTGACGCTTACAGGGCAATCAATCGATCTCAACTACGTTGCTGCGCATTAAACTCTAATGCTGTATTAGTCGTAATGGCTATTCATTCTATTTTTGAATATATTTTTGCCCTTTTTTACGGATAATAAAGTTAATTTGTAAATCTGTTAGATGGTTTATAGAGAATAAGACTATCGAGCTGTCGGTAGAATATCCCTCATAAGAAATCAACGTTGAGGTGATAGAGATGGGGCAGGTGCAGACTAATGCATTAACTACCACAGAGTGTCGGCAGACGATTCGTGTTCATTACCTAGCGGATGAATCGAAAGTCGTCAAAAAATTGATAGATAATGCCCAGCTGTCCCAAGCGGTCCGTGGTGCGATCTCCAGCCGGGCTGCCGATCTGGTGCGTAACGTGCGCGCTAATTCTACCCCGACGATGATGGAAAAATTTCTGGCCCAATACGGCTTGACCACCAAGGAGGGGGTGGCGTTGATGTGTCTGGCCGAAGCCCTGTTACGGGTGCCGGACAACAGCACTATCGATGCGTTAATCGAAGACAAGGTGGCTTCGGGCAACTGGGGAGAGCATCGGGGACAATCCAACTCCTCGCTGATCAACTCCTCTACCTGGGCGCTGTTGATCACCGGTAAAGTGATCGGGCCGGTTGAAAAGAAAGGCCTGTCTAAGACATTGCGATCCGTTATCAAGCGCCTGGGTGAGCCTGTGGTGCGTACTGCGGTAGCCCAGGCGATGAAGGAGCTGGGGCGTCAGTTTGTGTTGGGGCGGACGATAAAAGAGGCGGTCAAGCACGCCCATAAGTATGAATCTCGGGGGTACTCATACTCCTATGACATGCTGGGCGAGGCGGCTCGAACCGACGCCGATGCCCTGAGTTATCATAACGCCTATTCCGACGCCATCGCCCAGCTGGCGGCGAGCTGCAGGCACGACGATATCCGCAGCAACCCCGGTATCTCTGTTAAATTGTCGGCGCTGCATGCGCGCTACGAGTATGGCCAGCATGAACGCGTTATGAACGAGCTGGTGCCTCGCACCCTCGAGCTGGCCCGGCAGGCCAAGGCCGCTAATATGGGGTTCAATATCGACGCCGAGGAAGCCGACCGGCTGGATATCTCTTTGGATGTGATCGAAGCGGTGTTGTCGGCCCCCGATCTGGCTGGCTGGGAAGGTTTTGGCGTGGTGGTTCAGGCATTCGGCCCGCGGGCGTCCCACGTATTGGACTGGCTGTACGCACTGTCCCGACAGTTGGATCGGCGCATCATGGTTCGCTTGGTGAAGGGGGCCTATTGGGACGCCGAGATCAAGCGGGCGCAAGTAATGGGGCTTGACGGCTTCCCGGTGTTTACCCGCAAGGTCAACAGCGACCTGTCCTATATCGCCTGCGCCAAGAAGCTGCTGGCGATGACCGATCGGATCTACCCGCAGTTCGCCACCCATAATGCCCATTCGGTTTCGGCCATTCTAGAGCTGGCTCAAGGTCGAGATTGCTTCGAATTCCAACGTCTTCACGGCATGGGTGAATCGCTCCATGACGCCGTGGTCAACGAAAAACAGGCTCGCTGCCGTATCTACGCACCGGTGGGGGCACATCAGGATCTACTGGCCTATTTGGTACGCCGCTTGCTCGAAAACGGCGCCAACAGTTCGTTCGTCAATCAGATCGTCGATACCCGCATCGAACCCGAGGAGATCGCCCGCGATCCCTTTGCCGTCGTGGAGGCCATGGGTGATGACTTGTCGAGCCGGGCCATCGTGCATCCTGCGGTTATCTACGGCGAAGGTCGCCGTAACGCGGTGGGTTGGGATATCACCGACCCCTTAGCGATTGCCGCTATTGAGGCTGGACGTGCGGCGTTCAAGACCTGTACCTGGCAAGGTGGCCCGGTGATTGCTGGTACCGTCACCAGCACGGAGGTGCAGCAAGTGCACAATCCGGCTTGTCCCGATGACCGGGTAGGGCAGGTGGTGCAGGCCTCTGCCGCTGATATTGAGGTCGCTATTACGGCTGCTCAAGAGGGCTTTGAAAGTTGGTCGGCGTTGTCGGCCGAAGAGCGGGGCGTCTGTATCAGCCGGGTCGGCGAGCTGTATGAGAGACACGTGCATGAACTGTTTGCACTGGCCACCCGTGAAGCGGGTAAGAGCCTGTTGGATGCAGTGGCGGAGGTCCGCGAAGCGGTAGACTTTGCGCTCTATTACCCCAACGAAGCGGTGCGCAACCAGAATTTCGGCGAGGCCCGTGGGGTGATCGCCTGTATCTCTCCGTGGAATTTCCCGCTGGCCATCTTTACCGGCCAGGTGCTGGCAGGCTTGGCCGCTGGTAATGCGGTGATCGCCAAGCCCGCCGGACAGACGGCATTGATCGCCACCCGTGCGGTGGAACTGATGCTCCAGGCGGGCATTCCTAAAGCGGCAATCCAATTGTTGCCCGGCGCTGGCGCGACGGTAGGTACCGCATTGACGTCCGATCCGCGCATTGCCGGTGTCTGTTTTACCGGCTCGACCCAGACCGCCCAGCGTATCAACAAGGTGATGGCCGAAACCATGGCCCCCGATGCACCGCTGGTCGCTGAAACCGGTGGCCTGAATGCGATGATCGTCGACTCCACCGCGCTGCCGGAGCAGGTGGTCCGCGACGTTCTGGCGTCCTCTTTTCAGAGTGCCGGTCAGCGCTGCTCGGCGCTGCGGATGCTCTATGTGCAAAAAGATATTGCCGACCATCTGCTGGAGATGTTGTTTGGCGCGATGGACGAGTTGCAAGTCGGCAACCCCTGGCAGCTCTCTACCGATGTCGGGCCGGTGATCGATGCGG
>JBALWS010000023.1:0-41741 GCA_036960405.1 Halopseudomonas sp.
GTATAAACAGCCATAAAAAGGGTCTTCGCGAGTAAAGGGAAACCATTGTCACACGCCTTTTATCGGCGGAGTCTGCCAAGGCTTTGCTTACCGATAGATTTTGCGGCCCTCGCTCGGCCCTAAGCAGCCGTCAAAACGGGCCGCTTAGGGCTAGGCAACTCGTTAATTATTTATACGCTCCAGATGCGTAGTGCAGTTCATAACTATGGCTGTAGATTTCAAGGATATTGCCGAACGGGTCTTCCATGTAGATCATCCGGTAAGGCTTTTCACCGGGGTAGTAATAGCGCGGCTTAGCCATCCGTTTTTTTCCTCCTGCGGCAACAATCTTTTCCGCTAGCCCCTCTACGTCGGGGTCTTGCACGCAGAAGTGGAACACACCCGTTTTCCAATATTCAAAGTTATCCTCAGGGTTCTCTTGGTTCTTGAACTGAAAAAGTTCAACACCGATGCGATCACCTGTCGACATGTGGGCAATCTTGAAGGATTCCCATTTTGGCCCGAAGACATCGGTACACATCAATCCGATAGCACTGTCATCCTCAACAACCACGGTGGGCTCCATGATCAGATACCACCCCAACACCTCGGTATAAAATTTAACTGCAGCAGCTATATCTGGTACCGAAATTCCAATATGAGAAAACGTGCGTGGGTATTGCGGGGCAAGCGTTTCAAGAGTCGAATCGGTCATGATTTTTACTCCAACATAGTCAGTATGTGGAACAGTGTATAAAGCCACTATGCTAAGATGAAATTATCATTCATGATCACTTTGATAATTTATCGTTATGATAAACCCCGTACTCCTCCGTACTTTTATGAGTTTGGTGAAAACCCATCACTTCACCCATACCGCAGAACTGTTAAACATGACGCAGCCTGGCGTCAGTCAACACATAAAAAAGCTTGAAACACAGCTGGGCAAGCCGCTGCTGGACCGCCATGGAAAAACATTCGAGCTGACAAGCGCAGGCGATCGTTTGTATCAATACGGCTTACAACAGACAGAAGCGGAGTCTGAGTTGCTCAGTTCGCTCGTAGGGGATGAGTTGCATACAGGTGCCTGTAAGCTGGCCTGTTCGGGTTCGATGGCCATGCAGCTTTACCCACAGCTACTTACCCTACAACAACGCTTTCCCGGTCTTACTATGAGTGTTGAAGCCGCACCTAATGCGGCCATCATCGAGCGGATTAGATCCAACCAATCCGACATAGGTATCGTTACGCAACCCATTCGCGAACCTAAGCTGGATCAACAGCAACTGGGTGAAGATACACTCTGCTTGGTGGTTCCTGCTAAGGCTGATGCAACATGGCAAGCGTTAATGGAGCTCGGCTTTATCGACCATCCTGACGGACACCACTATGCGATTCAGCTTTTGGAAGTCAATTTTTCAGAACAGTACCGAGGGATGGACCGAGTACCGCAATCGGGCTATATCAATCAATTGAGCCAAATATTGTTGCCGGTTTCGCTGGGATCAGGGTTTACGGTGCTTCCGAGATCTTCAGTGGATGCTTTCCCCTATCCCGATCGGATTCGGATTGTCCAGCTAGACATCCCGGTGAATGAAACGGTTTATCTTATTACCAAGAAGCACCGCACCCTGCCCGCGCGTTACCGATTGATCAGAGAACTCCTGATCGACCAATGGCATTAATCAGGAAACCCGCAAACAACATGCTTTGCGCCGCTAGACACTTCTTCACAATAAAATGCCAACAACTAAAAAAGGCCATCTTCACGACAAAGATGGCCTCAGGCACTGCTAGTTAAGCAGAGTCATTAAAACAGATTGTAAACGAACACCACCATAACCGCTGCCGGTGTCACGAAACGCAGCACAAACATAAAGCTCTTATAAGCCAGCCCGTTACCCATTGCCAGCTCCTCTTCGCCCGCCTGGCTCGACATAAACCAGCCGACAAACAACGCCACCAGCAGGCCGCTAAGCGGCATCATCACGTTAGCGGTAGCGTAATCGAGCAGGTCAAACAGGGTCTTGCCTTCGAAACGCTCGAACATCGCCAGCGGCGTCACATCGGACCAGACGTTAAACGACAACACGGTGACAATGCCGAGCAACCAGACGCTCAGACCACCAATCAACGTACCACCCAAGCGCGAGATACCCTTCTGCTCGGCCAACCACTCGACCGCAGGCTCCAGCAACGAGATCGCAGAGGTGATGGCAGCGACGACCAGTAACACAAAGAACAGAGTACCGAACAGCACACCACCCGGCATCTGGCTGAAAGCCAATGGCAAGGTTTGGAAGATTAACCCTGGACCCGCGCCTGGCTCGAGGCCATTGGCAAAGACTAACGGGAATATAGCCAGACCAGCCAGCAGCGCCACCACGGTATCAACCACCGACACGGTGACAGCAGTCTTCACGATCGAGACGTTTTTAGGCAGGTACGAGCCGTAGGCCATCATCACGCCCATACCCAAACTGAGGGTGAAGAATGCATGACCCAGCGCGGTCAGCACGCCTTCGGTGGTCAGCTTAGAAAAGTCCGGGCTGAACAGGAAAGAGAAACCTGCGGCGAACTTATCGGTGCTCATCGCATAGCCGACCATCACCAATAGCAAGACAAACAGCAGCGGCATCAGAATATTGATCGCCTTCTCCATCCCCGAGCGGATACCGCGTGCGACGATGATGATCACCAGTACCATAAACAGGCTATGCCACAGCAACAGTGTGGTCGGGTCACCTAGCAGGCCACCAAACATCTCCCCGATCTGCTCGGTAGTGCTACCGACAAAGGCACCCGAGGCCGACGAGCCGACATAGGACAGCGCCCAGCCACCGATTACCGAATAGAACGACAGGATCAGAAACGAGGCCAGCATTCCCATGCCACCCAGCCACTTCCAACGCGGCGATAAGCGGTCGCTCTTAACCAATTGGCGCATGCTATTGAGCGGGCTTTGGCCACCACGGCGACCGATCATCACCTCGGCGATCATGATCGGAATACCGACAATAGCGATACACAGCAGGTACACCAGCACGAAGGCTGCCCCGCCGTTCTCACCGGTGATATAGGGAAACTTCCAAATATTACCCAGCCCCACCGCCGAACCACTGGCAGCCAGGATGAAGGCCATTCTTGATGACCACATAGGGTGGGATTTATCAGCCTCTGCCGTGCTTCCGGCAGTGGCACTTTGAGTCAGTTCTGTCACGATTGTTGCTCCAGTTTTTATCGTTATCGGAGTGGGCGGCCGCTGCCGCCCGAAGCTCTTTTATGCTGCGGCTATCACCGCGGCGCGATTCAGGCCAGCACTGGCTGGCGTTTGATAAAGCGTTCCTCGGCCAACGCGTTAGCGATCTCGCCGGTGGGACGGTCGCTAGCATCAGCACGCTTAAAAATCTCATCAAGGGTGTCGGCGATCGATTCGATATGCGCCAGCACCTTGTGGTGGTCATGACCGACTCGCTCGTAAAATACATCGATGATGCCGCCGGCATTGATGGCGTAATCGGGGGTATACAGAATGCCGCGTTGGCGTAACATCGCATCATGACGCGGTGCGGCTAGCTGGTTATTCGAGGCACCTGCGATCACCGAGGCTTTGATCTGAGGGATGCTGTCATCGTTAAGCACCGCACCCAGAGCACAAGGAGCCAGTACATCAACGTCCAGCGACAATATCTGCTCGGCAGGTACCGCCGTCGCACCCAGCTGCTCAACCGCTCGGTCAACCTGATCTTGATGAATATCGGTCACGTACAGCTCGGCCCCGGCGGTCGCCAGATGCTGGGCCAGCCGATAACCAACATTGCCGACGCCTTGGATCGCCACTTTCAATCCGCGCAGGTCATCACGCCCAAGTCGGTGCTTGACCGCAGTACGAAGGCCAACAAAGGTGCCGTATGCCGTGGCCGGTGACGGATCACCGTTGCACGGGTTGCCGTCGATGCCGGTACGTTCGGTGATACCGGCAACGTTGTTGGTATGCCGACCCATAACGGTAAGGTCTGCCACCGAGGTTCCTGAGTCTTCGGCAGCGATATAACGATCGCCCATCATATTCAGGAAGCGTCCCATCGCCTCTAACAACGCTTCGCTCTTATGCTGGCGCGGGTCGCCGATAATGACCGACTTGCCACCACCCAGATCAATATTGGCCAACGCCGACTTATAGGTCATCCCCTTAGATAGCCGCAGCACATCGCACAGCGCATCTTCGTCGCTGGCATAGTTCCACATCCGACAGCCGCCCAACGCAGGGCCTCGATTGGTGTTATGCACCGCGACGATAGCTTTGAGGCCGGTGGCCTTATCGCAGAAAAAATTAAGTTGTTCGTGCTGATCAAATTCAGCGTGAGAAAATACAGACATGTAGCAGCGCCCTTCAGCAGTGTTCAGTTTTGAGTGATGATTCGAGATGCCAAGTCGCATTGTGTTCATCGCAGCGACACGTCAAGCAGGGCATAACGCAATAGTCTGAAACACCAGCCAGAGCTGGAACCAAACAGGTAATTGCTAATTTCATGCTAAAGAGTCCCTTTCCCGACAGCCCAGCCGTCATAGCCGGATCGGTTAATCACCAACAGTGAGAGTTATCGAAAACAGCGGTTAAAAGCTGTTAGCAGTAATGCGTTGGCCTAGGGGGATCAATAGAGGCCAAGGGGATTGGCCGGTAATGCCCGGGGAGAGCATTGAAAAAGCAGTTCGGGACGGCAGGTCCCATCAACGACAAAGAGATATTGGAAAGCATCGATTTCACCCTTACCCCTGCTGGATCACAGCAACGGAGTCAGATTTCATTATTGTTATACGGCCATTTAGCCGTTTATCTGTTTTCCCGATCACCCTTATGAGGTGAGCAGGAGGGACACGTTATTCCTCTTACCGAACCTTCGTCAAGTATTTTTTACATAACCGAGCAATTTTCTATACAGGCGGAGATATCCATATGAATTTTCGTAAAACTAGGCAATAACCACAAACATCTCTGCCAAAAACCTAACCCGAAAGCCTCATTTTAGCTTGAACAATATCTAACCAATCCCCGCTAACCACCGCACCATGGGGCTTTGAAGCACATAACCCACAGCTACGCACAAAGATATCCACAACTCCTGTGGATTGTTGACACAACCAACAAGCAGTCATAAATCACCTGTTATCGGTGCGGTTATCCAGAGAATTGATGCCAGTCAAGTCGGCAGGCTGAAAGCTAGGTTATGCTAGCCATCTTTTGAAAACTAACTGGAGAGAATGCCATGAGTTGCTGCGGATCATGTGGTGGTGAAGATAAAGATCGCGAAAAAGAAACCACTAAGCCAGAAGAAGAGAAGAAGTAACCCGGTTATTTTTCATTCTAACGCTTATTTAAAAAGCCTGCATAACCGCGTTATGCAGGCTTTTTTTTTGCGTATCATCGCCTCATCAAGTCAGCATCATTGCTGCCAGCCCTGCTGCAAACAGCTCAGCGTCATCTCAGCCTGCTGATCATTGAGCCCCAGATAGAGCGCGTCATCCTGTCTATTGAGTTGCATCTCAAACCCCGAAGTCAGACCTTTGGCAAGTTGTTCGAGAGCCTCATGGTCAAGCTGCACCATCTTCAATCGCGCTAAGCCCGACAAAGCAGGACTATGCTGATTCCACCAACGGTGTGCATTGGCACCGTAACTATACAGACTCAATTTGGGGTGACGTTTATTAAGCTTGCCAAGCCTGTCGACGTCGGGCTGACCAATCTCAATCCAGTGCTGCACTTCATCGTAATCATTGCGTAACCAGATCGGTGCTTCATCGGACGACACGCCACCACCGAACTTCAATCCGGGCTCGTATTCCAACCCCAACGCAATCAACCGCGCCAACAGCCTGGCAATCGACTCGGACGGATGCTGTGCCACGGTGAGATCCAGTTGCTCGTAACAGTGCCGGTCCATATCACTGATAAACAACTTTACTTTGTAGATACGACTGCCTTTTGCCACTTAATCTAATCCAAATCGTAGGTGGTCGACCGCTTCAGTGCGCTCTTCCAGTTGATGATAATGTTCGATAGCCCTGACCAGGCGCGCATGGTTCTGCTCGTCCTGACCGGCTTTTAAATAGTGGTCTGCCAGTTTGATCACCTCTTCCAGGCGCTCCAACCGATACTGGCTATTGAGCAGCGCCTTAGCGACGAAATGCGGATCGTGACCACGCTCGCGCATCTCCTTAGCAGTCGCTAACGCTTGCTGTAACTGCACCTCGGTGGGTTTACCCATACTCCCTCCTCAAACCTGTCATCCGTTGTAATAACGCCTCGACCAAGACGTCAATAACAGACACAGCATGCCTGACAGAAGCGGCGATGGGGAGTCTATTAATGAAAAACATAATATTTATCATCGTACTGGCAGGGGTCAATATTACCGCTATGGCTTCGCCTTCATCGCTAGACAAACTCAATCGCAATAGCCAACAGCAATGTCAGCCAGACCAGGCGTGGCCAGCTCTACAGAAACCTAAACCACTAATGAATAATACTGCGCCCAAAAGATCCGCCGACCTATCACTCGATCGGTGCCGAGCGGAACCGCATTCCCTGCATTATCTCAGCCCCCAGAGGGGCTCGCAGAGTCGATCTCGAACCTTCTAATTATCGACTTACCTGTCACCAACAGCGCCTCTTCTACACTAAAACGCCTGCCCTGCTCGAAAATTTTGCTACTACCAGCAATCCAATAAAAGTTGCCCCGAGAGCCTGATATAAATCAATGCAAAATTGATTAACCCACAAATCACTTAACTTACGCTGACAACAGACTAAAGTAGCAGATCATAATAATAATGATCAGATGCTTCGCTGGATCGCAGAATCCCACGAGGCGCCCCCAGGAGAGTAGTATGTTCATTGCGAACAGCCTTAACCGCAAACTCGTCAGCGCCTTTCTACTGCTAGCCCTAGTACCTTTGCTTGCCTTTGCACTCATCAGCATTGAACGAACGGTCGAAGCTCTCGAGACCCAAGCCTTCAATCAGCTGCAATCGGTCCGCAGTATCAAACAGTCCCAGATCAACAGTTTTTTTGCCGAACGTAAGGGTGACATGGGGGTACTGGTCGATGTGGTCGATACCCTACGCGAAGAGGCATTTAACAAACTCGACGCGGTACAAACCAGCAAACGGTCACAGCTAAACAGCTATATCGCATTGATGAAGTCCCAGCTAAAGATCACCCGTGATGACCCTTACCTCCAAGAAGCGTTAACCGTACTGAACCTGTCGTTTTTGGAATCGGATGATTTTATCGGCAACCCTCGCTGGAACCGTCGAGCCAAGACATACGGACCACGCTTTCAGCAGATTCTCGACACCAACGGTTGGTACGACCTGCTGCTGATCAATAGCTCAGGTTCCATCGTCTATAGCGATGCCCAAGGGGATGATCTGGGGATGAACATCCCCAATAGCGAGCTGAAAGATTCCAGCCTGGGGGCCGCCTTTAAACAGGCCAGCATGGCCAACGAAAATCGCATCATTGTTTCCGATTTTGCACCCTACGCCCCCTCCGGTAACACCCCTGCCGCCTTTATGGTCACCCGGATCAATAACAACAATGGAGAGCTGGCCGGCTACGTCGCATTTCAGGTACCGTTAGACAAGATCAACACCTTCATGCTACGCCGAGACGGTATGGGAAAAACCGGTGAGTCCTTCCTGGTCGGCACGGATAAGCTGATGCGATCGGACTCATACCTTGCACCGGAAACCTATTCTGTCGAAGCCTCATTCGCCAATAACACCCAGATCGATACTCACGCCACTCGAGAAGCTCTTGCCGGACGCTCCGGCCATCAGGTTATTCGTGACCACAACAGTAACCCGGTACTCTCCGCCTGGGATCCGATTGAACTCGGCAACGGTGTTCGCTGGGCGATGATCAGCGAGATCGACGTCGCCGAAGCCTTTTCTCCCGTCGATGCCGACGGTGTCGATTTCTACAAGAAATATATCGACAAGTACGGCTACTACGATCTGTTCCTGATCGACGATAGTGGTTACGTGTTCTACACCGTCACCCACGAAGCCGATTTCCAGACCAATATGGTCAATGGCACTTACGCAAGCTCAAACTTGGGCGAGCTGACACGCAAGATATTAGACACTAAGCAATTTGGGCTGGCCGACTTTGCCCCCTACGCCCCGTCCAACGATGCACCCGCCGGTTTTATTGCCCAACCCGTCACCGGTAAAAATGGCGAAGTGGTGATGGTCGTAGCACTACAGTTATCGCTTGAGGCGATCAACGCCATCATGCAGCAACGCGAAGGGATGGGTAAGACTGGCGAAAGCTATCTTGTCGGCCCCGATAAGCGAATGCGTTCCGACTCCTTTCTGGACCCTACTGGTCATACGGTTACCGCCTCCTTCGCCGGTACAGTAGAAGATAACGGTGTCGATACCGAAGCCTCACAAGATGCGTTAGCAGGCAACAGCGGCGCTAAGATTATCACCGACTATAACGGCAACCCGGTACTGTCAGCCTACGCCCCCGTTCAAGTCGGCGAGATCCAGTGGGCCTTGATTGCCGAAATTGACGAAGCCGAAGCCTTGGCGACCAAACGTCAATTGATCTGGCTGGCGATTGTGATGATCGCCGTCGCCGCCGCGGTGATTTTCGTGGTTGGAATTTGGCTTGCGCGCAGTATCAGCAAACCGATCATTATTGCTGCAGAAAAGGCCAAACTGATCGCTCAGGGCGACCTCACTACCGAAATCACGGTCACCCAGAGCGATGAGGTCGGTACCCTGCAACGATCGATGGCCGAGATGGTCCACGGCCTACGCGATACCGTCGCCACCATCCGTGATTCGGCCGCTCAGCAAGCCGCCGCCTCGGAGGAGCTAGCAGCAATCACCGAACAGACCGGCCAGAATGTCGCCCTGCAGCATCAAAGTACCGATCAGGTAGCCAGCGCGATTAACCAGATGAGCGCCACAGTGCGTGAAATATCCGAGAACACTTCCGGTGCATCCCAGGCCGCCACTGAGGCCCAAAACCAGGTCGCCGATGGAACCCTGGTGGTAGAGCGCACCGTTTCAGGCGTTCAATCCTTGGCCAATACGCTCGAGGGCTCGATGAGCATGATCCAGAAGCTCGAACAGGGTACCGCCAACATCGTCGGCATTTTGGATGTGATCAAAGGGATAGCCGACCAGACCAACTTGCTGGCACTCAACGCCGCGATCGAGGCCGCACGCGCTGGCGATCAGGGCCGAGGCTTTGCCGTTGTGGCCGACGAAGTGCGCTCGCTGGCACAAAATACTCAGAGTTCAGCCAGTGAAATCGAGCAGATGATCACCACCCTGCAATCGGGCGCGAAAGAGTCTGCCGACGCGATGCGTAACGGCGCCTCCCAGGCCGATACGCTGGCCACACAGGCCCAGCAAGTCACCGAGGTGCTCAATCAGATCCGTTTATCGGTCGACACGATCGGCGATATGAACCTGCAGGTTTCCAGCGCGACCGAAGAGCAGCTCGCCGTGGCCGAGGATATCAGTAGGAATGCCGAGGATATCAGCAGCAAAGCCGAAGAGACGGGCCAAGGAACCCAACAGATCGCCGCATCGAGCGAAGAGCTAGCCCAGCTCGCCACCAGCCTTAATGAACTGGTGATGCGGTTTAAGGTGTAACGCTGACAAAGGGCGACCTCTGCGTCGCCCCGCTGCTTACCATGAAGCGTCAAACCAACTCGAACGGAATCTCGATCGCAGGCAACTGCCAATCAATCTTTTTCTTACCCTGGCTAGCCAGATAGGAATTGGCTTGGGAGAAATGGCCACAACCGAAAAAGCCTCGATAGGCTGACAACGGTGATGGGTGTGGTGCTTCGAGTACACAGTGACGCGCGCTATCGATAAACGCCCCTTTGCTCTGGGCATAACTTCCCCACAGCATAAAAACAATGCCCTGCTGTTGCTGGTTAAGGATATGAACGATGCGGTCGGTAAACGACTCCCAGCCTTTACCTTGATGGGAGTTGGCGTTGCCCTGCTGCACCGTCAACACGCTGTTAAGCAGCAATACACCCTGTCTGGCCCAGTGTTCTAAGTTACCGTGATCGACCTCTTTAACGCCGACATCGCTATGCAGTTCTTTGTAGATATTGACTAGCGACGGAGGGATTTTGACTCCCGGCTTAACTGAAAAACTCAGCCCATGCGCCTGATCGGAACCGTGATAAGGGTCCTGTCCAAGAACCACCACCTTAACCTGATCTAGTGGAGTGTAATTGAGCGCGTTAAAGACCTCATCAGATTGCGGATAGATCGGATATTGCGTTCGCTGCTCGGTGATAAAATGCTGCAGTTGCTGCATCGACTCGCTGGCAAACTCGTCTGCTAACGCCGCCTTCCAACCCGGTTCCAGTTGTTGATCAAAGCCCGCTGCTGGCGCATGGTTAACCATGCGATGGCCACTGCCAGTCATCGAGGGTAATTTTACGACCGTAGAAAGGCGAGTAATAACGTTGACGGCTCGGGGCGTGGGAGATGATCCCCGAGATCATGATCACCACAAATAGCAGCCAGGGGTCGTAGTCTGTGGGCAGTCCCGCAGCGATCCCCAACAAGGTTAACTTGCACAGGATAGCCAGACCACGGACCTGCAATATCCAGATGCAATGGCTCCAGAGTTCGACCAGCACCATCAAACCGCCGGTCGATAGGGTCAACCAAAGAAACGGCATCCAATCTTGTTCGGGGGCTTGATAGAGGTAGGCACCGCCGATACCGGCGATGCCGAACAGATGCAGCGTACGCAGCGCGATCTTGCACCAGCGTTTACCGGCAAATTGACGCGAGCGCGCAGGAAAGAACCAGCGACCGAGAAAGGATTCCATACCGGTCGCCATGGTGATCAGTCCTGCTCGTTTTGAGGCTTGGCCTCAGGGCGCATGTGCGGGAACAGCAGCACGTCGCGGATCGACGGAGAGTCGGTAAAATACATCACCAACCGGTCGATACCGATCCCCTCACCCGCGGTAGGTGGCAGACCGTATTCCAGCGCATTGATGTAGTCAGCGTCGTAATGCATCGCCTCGTCGTCGCCGCCATCCTTCTCGGCAACTTGATCGCGGAAACGCTGCGCCTGGTCCTCGGAGTCGTTCAGCTCCGAGAAACCGTTGGCTATTTCACGGCCACCGAGGAAGAACTCGAAGCGATCGGTAACGAAATCGTCAATATCACTACGACGTGCCAGAGGAGAGACCTCTGTAGGATACCCTGTGATAAAAGTCGGCTGAATCAACAGATGCTCGGCAGTTTCCTCAAAAATCTCAATCAAATACTTACCAAACCCCCAACGGTCATCAATTGGGCGTTTAATTCCTAGTTCATTGCATTTTCTATTAAAGCGATCTCGAATTAACCCTGCATGCCCATTTCTGGTTTCAGGTTGTACGAGCCACTCTACAGCTTCACACAACTCATTATCATTTTGGTTAAAGTGGATAACCGCTTCAGCAACACTCATCCTTTGGAAAGGAGTAGCCAAGTCGTACTCTATAGTTTTCAGACTTATAACTTCACCCTCTTCATCCTTGATCTCTACAACCTCACCGTTTTCATCCCGATAAGTGTTAACCAAGGTGGTAGTACCCAGCACCTGTTGCGCCACGGTGCGCAGCATATCCTCGGTCATATCCATCAGGTCTTTGTAATCGGCAAAGGCCTGGTAGAACTCGAGCATAGTGAATTCTGGATTATGACGGGTCGAGAGGCCTTCGTTGCGGAAGTTACGATTGATCTCGAACACCCGCTCAAAGCCGCCGACAACCAGTCGCTTCAGATACAGTTCCGGTGCAATCCGCAGATACATATCGATATCGAGCGCGTTGTGATGGGTCACAAACGGGCGCGCCGTAGCCCCACCCGGAATCACCTGCAACATCGGCGTCTCGGCTTCGACGAAACGACGCTCGGCCAGATAGTTACGGATCGCCGCCACCACCTTGGCGCGGATCTGAAATACCCGGCGCGAATCTTCGTTGGTGATCAGGTCGACATAGCGCTGGCGGTAGCGCAACTCGGTGTCCTGCAAGCCCTTATGCTTATCAGGTAGCGGGCGTAGGTTTTTGGTCAGCAGCTCGTTCTGCTCCATGTCGACGTACAGGTCGCCCTTGCCCGACTTGTGCAGGATACCGCTGATACCGACGATATCACCCAGATCCATCGCCTTGGCGAACGGACGCGCAGCCTTGTTAACGTACAACTGAATCCGCCCGGTCATATCCTGCAGCACCGCAAAGGCACCACGGTTCAGCATCACCCGACCACCGACCGAAACTTTAATCGCCAGCGCTTCTAGCTCTTCCTTGGTCTTGTCACCGTACTCGGCTTGCAGATCGCCGGCGTAGCTATCACGACGGAAGCTATTCGGAAAACCGTTTGATTTGGCATCCTGCTGGCGCAGCGCGTTAAGTTTCTCACGGCGCTCGGCAACTAGGCGATTCTCTTCGGGTTGAGAGGCGTCTTGTTGCGGGGCGGTTTGCTTGTCTGACATGGGTATCGCCTTAACTTATGATTCTTTAAATCGAAATTCGTTAATTTCACTATATCTGAAGCGGCCTGGCGCGGGTCAGGTTAGGCGAAAATGTGCGAAAAAGCGCAGTGTACTTAAGTACATGAGCATTTTAAGTACATTTTCAACGACGCATGACCAAGCTCAGGCGCTTCAGAGGCCCGCTTTTAAGCTGGCTTCTATAAATTGATCAAGATCACCGTCCAACACCTTGTCGCAGTTACTGGTCTGAACAAGGGTACGTAGATCTTTAATGCGCTGGTCGTCGAGTACGTAAGAGCGGATCTGCGAGCCCCAACCGATATCGGACTTGCCGTCCTCGACCGACTGCGCCGCTTCGTTGCGTTTGAGCAGTTCGTGCTCGTATAACCGCGCCCGCAGCATCTTCCAGCAGTTATCGCGGTTCTGGTGTTGCGAACGCTGACTCTGGCTCTGCACCACGATACCGGTCGGCTCGTGGGTTAAACGCACCGCCGAGTCGGTCTTGTTGACGTGCTGACCACCAGCACCTGAGGCGCGGTAGGTATCGGTGCGGACATCGGACGGATCGATCTCAATATCGATATTATCGTCGACCTCGGGCGAGACAAATACCGATGCGAACGAAATGTGACGACGACTGCCCGAGTCAAATGGAGATTTGCGTACCAGTCGGTGAACGCCGGTTTCGGTCCGCAACCAGCCGAAAGCGTACTCGCCTTCAAACTTGATCGTTGCCGATTTGATCCCGGCGACTTCGCCAGCACTGACCTCTTCGAGCTCGACCTTGAAGCCTTTGTCCTCACCCCAGCGCAGATACATCCGCAGGATCATATTGGCCCAATCTTGAGCTTCGGTGCCACCCGATCCGGATTGAATATCCAAGAAGGCGTTATTGGGATCCATCTCGCCAGAAAACATCCGACGGAACTCCAACACTTCAAGCTGGGCATTGAGGCCATCGAGTTCCGCTTCAACTTCAGCAACGGTATCCTCATCCTGCTCTTCGACCGCCAGTTCCAATAGATCACGGGTATCGACCACACCGGACTCCATATCGTCGATGGTCTTAACCACCAGCTCCAATGAAGAACGCTCTTTCCCCAAGGCCTGGGCACGCTCGGGTTCATCCCAGACGCTGGGCTGCTCCAGCTCTCGGTCTACCTCAACCAAACGCTCGTGCTTGGTTTCATAATCGAGATAGCGCTTTAACTGCGCAGCACGATCTGCAATATCTTTGATCCGCAGTTGGATGGGGTTAACTTCGATCATACCTGTACGGTTTCCACTGTTCGATGCGGTGGCAGGATCAGGCGGTGTGGCGCAAAATCGGCCCGAATCTATGCAAAAATAAAAGCCGAAATTTTACCCGAAATCACCCCTGTTTGGATAGCATTCTGGCGCCAGAATGGACCCTCAATCAACTCTAGACATCATTTATAAGGTTTCAAATAGCTGCTGCTGGACCATATGCAACAATGCCTGCTTCAACGCCGGGTTGGTCGCCATAATACGATGCAGGGGATCAGCCGGTATCCATAACAGATCTACCGGCCCCGCAGCCCGCAACCCGGTATGGTGGTGATTTTCAAACAGCGAGCTAAATCCGGCATAACAGCCAGGACCTAACACATCGAGCACTATGGCCTGACCGGTCGCATCGTCTAGGTCGAGCCTTTCAACAACCCCTCGCACCACGATGATCAACGCCCGATGCCGCTCTTCGTGCTCAACGATCATATCGTGCGGTTGATAGATGCGTTGCTCGGACAACTCCATCAACTCACCAAGCAATGCAGGGCCCAACTCCGCCGCCCAATTAGCATCGCGAATCAATTGCAGTGGGTCGGGAAAAGGCGCTGCATCGACGGCCGAAAAATGACGAGCCTGAAGCTGTCGCTTTATCTGCGTGACCATCCGTTCAGCCTCAGCCGGGTCGAGCAGACCTTGCTGCTGCAACTGTTCGACCATCGCTCCTTTTTGGACCAGCAACGTTCGCTGAGCACTATACAGTTCGGCCCGGGCAGCCAACTCAGGAAATGATTGCTTCAACTGCAGCAGCATCACGTAAGTTTCATGCTTGTTTTGCACCAATTCGGCGCGAACCTTACGGGCGCTATGACGAGTTGGCGCCAGCTCATCGACATGTACCAGCGCCGCATTCTGGGCCTGAACAAACCCCCGCGCCATGTCATAACCCAAGATTAAGTGCCGGTAGGCGATTCGATTGGCGAATCGCTCCAGCAACGGTATCTGATGCATCCAACCGACCGGTCTGGAGCCGTTCCAGTAGCGTTGTAACTGCGGTCGAGGGTGGATCTGCGGCTCTCCGTCGAGTGCCTGATCTACCGCATCGATTAATTTGGAGGTCGCCAAACGCCCCAAAAAACCTTCGCGATATTGTTGCCAGTAACTGCAGCGCTCACGCTCGAGCAGGCGTCGACGATACTCGGTATCCAAATCGCCCGCTGCGGGTTTGAGCATTGGAGTATTTGAATCGAGACCGATGACTGGAGTCAGCGCGTTACGCTCAATCGCCTGCCAGTCGGCCAACTGTGTCAACGAGCGCTTTTTCAATTCAGGAAGACGCGCCTCCATCTGTTGCTGAATCAACTGTTCAGCACGTTCGATCGTCGCTTGCTTGGCAGGAGGCAATTGATCCAGCCCCAGCCTAGTAAACAGCCAGCCCATGGTACTACCATTGATGAGGATGGTCAGCGCAACGATACCGGCAGTCATAAACAACACCTGCTCACCCCAGGCATTATCCACATTCGGGTGCTGAGCTAGCATCAACGCTAAGGCCAAGGCCACCGCACCGCGCAGTCCACCCCATGTCAGCACCAGTGCTTTATCCCACCCCAAGCCAAAACCGAGCCGCTTTAGCAGTGGCATCAACAGCAACACGGTGCAACCGCGTATCAATTGCAGCCCTATGTAGAGAGCCAGCAGCAACCCCCAGCTAGCCGTATCAGCCAGTTCAATACGATCGACAATCAACAGCCCCACGACCAAAAAAATCAAGGTGTTGGCCATATGCGCCAGGATGCCCCAGAAATGGTGCAAGAAACCCAGCGCTTCGGGCGAAAACCGTGCCCGCCCCTTACCCGCCAACATCAATCCGAATACCACAACCGCCACCACGCCCGAGGCGTGCAATAACTGTTCGGCGACAAAATAAACCAGGTAGGCGCAAGCGATCGACAACGTGGTTTCAACCAGTGGATCATCATAAATCCGGCCAACGGCGACAATCACAGCCTTACCCAATAACCAACCGGCCAAACCACCCAGCGCCACGGTCCAGAGCAATTCAAACACCACCCCACCCACACTGATGGAAGCTTGATCGACACTGAGTAAGATTGAAAAGCAGAGCGAGAACAAAACGATAGCCGTGCCATCGTTGAACAGTGACTCACCTTCAAGCAAGGTTTCCAGCCGCTTGCGCGAACTGACATCGCGCAGTAACGACACCACCGCCACCGGGTCGGTTGCACTGATCAAGGCACCAAACAGAAACGCCAGCGGCCAGCTCCAATCCCAAGGAAATAACCAGCGCACCAGCAACGCCGTCAACAGGGCGCTGATCAACATCCCCGGCAGTGCCAGCAAGCTGATCTGCGGTAAAGCGCGTTTTAATAGATGAGGCTCTAGCGAATAGGCCGATTCGAAGATCAGCGTTGGCAAAAACAGAAACAAGATCAAGTGCGGATCGAGATGGGTCAGGCTGTGTAACACCAGGTGCAGTTGCGGCAAGCTATCACTGACGACCAGCGATCGATCCACAACGCCGATCAGCATCCCCGCCAGCAGCAGAGCTGCCGAATAGGGAATGCGGCCTCCTCGGGTCAGGCTGCGTAACGCGGATCCTAGCAGCAACGCCAGCGCGATCAGCAACACCACCATCACACCGCCATTGGTTGCTGTCATCGACTGCGGGTCCTACCTCGCTAATTCCTGCCCGAGAAAAATGGGGAGCAAACGCCCCAACCAGGTTGTTTATTCGGCTTTAACGATGCCCCAGTTTTCAATCACCATCGAGACATCGTTGTATTGCTCCATATAGTGGGCAAACTGATTACGAAACACCAGCCCAATATTGATCCCCTCAACCACCAGGTTTTCCACCTTCCATTGCTGCTGTTTATTGAGGAACATCGAATACAGCACCTGGTAACGCTCACCACCCTTTAGGATAATGACCGACGGGACCTTGGCACGCTTACGCTTTTTATCGTAAACCGCATCGCCGACTTCAGCGCTATCGAGTTCATCCAGTCGATCCAGCCCTTTACTGTATGTACTCACTAAGGTCTTCTTAAACACCTTATGAAATTCTACCAACTCGGCCTCACTGGCCTGTCGGGCATACTTACCCATCACCTTGCGTGAGATACGTTCAAAATCGATAACAGGACCGAGTTCGTTCTCCATTAGATCAAGCAGGTCCTGCTCGGGCATACCCGCAATCAGAACATTATCGGTAATCAACTTTCGTAACGATTGATAACTCTCATCAACGACCTGTTCCGGCTTTTTCTGATCGGCCTGTACCGCCGTTGCCATCAACCATCCTGTTAACAGCAAAAAGACAATATTCAACCCACGCAACCGTACCAAGTTCATAACTCCACTCCTACAACAATTCGATAAAACAGTTTCCTAACTACCACAACGGCCAGTTCTTAGCGGCGATCAACCCCCAGGTCATCACCACTAACAGCAACGCCAAGAATACGGCTGCCGAACCGATGTCCTTAGCTCGCCCGGACAGCGGATGCGGCTCCTCGCCAATTCGATCAACCACAGCTTCGATGGCCGAATTGAGCAACTCCATTAACAGTACCAGTCCCAGTGTTAACCACAGCAAAACCAATTCGAGCATATCCGCAGCCACAGCATAGCCCAACGGTAGCATTATCAGTGCTAACACCAGCTCCTGCCGGAACGCGGCTTCGTGCCGCCAAGCTGCGGCAAAGCCCTGGCAGGAATAACGCGCAGCATACAGCACCCGAATCAAACCCGACCGCCCCGGCTTAGTCACGCTGAAACGCCTCAAGGATCTGCTGGCACCAACGTTCGACACGCTGCTGAGTCAATTCATGCTGACAGTCTTCGTCTAACGCCAAGCCGACAAACTGTTTCTTATCCGGCGTCAGCGCCTTAGACTCGGTAAAGTCGTAGCCCTCTACCGGCCAGTAGCCGACCAGCTCTGCACCTTGCTCAACCAACTTGTCGTGTAGCAACCCCATCGCATCAACAAACCAATCGCCATAGCCGACCTGATCCCCCAAGCCGTACAACGCGATCTGCTTGCCACTCAGATCCAGATCATCCAACTCACTCCAGACATCCTCCCACTCGGACTGGATTTCGCCATAATCCCAGGTCGGAATACCCATAATAATCTGTTGGTAATCGTTAATTTGACTCAATGAAGCGTCAGCCACATCGAGCAGATCGAACTGATGCTCAGGCAGGGTACGCTCAATCAGCTCGGCGACATCTTCGGTATTGCCAGTGGTGGAGCCGTAAAACAGGGCGATCTTCACAATGTCACTCTCTCAAATAAACAAAAGAGCAGCCGAAGCTGCCCTGAGCGGTAGCATTAACCTAAGTTATTTTTTAGGTGCGAAAGCATCAAACGCATCATGAGACACACGCTCTATCGCCTCGCGCGCCTCGGAGAAAGTCTGCAAGTTATCCTTGCTCACCTGACGCAAGGTGTCTTCTACCGACTGGGTGTATTTCTTCTGCAGGTCGATCAGCTCTTCGGCCGAATGACATTGCTGCAGTTGCTGAGTCTGACTCATGGTCGAATGCATGCAGGCTTGAGCACAGTCGATCTGCTGCTTAGTCAATTTCTCCAGCATCCGCGTCTGGATCTCCATCAACTCTTTAAAAGGTTCCATCGATGCATTCAATTTTTTTGACATATCTTGAAACATTCGCTTTCCTTAGATCCCGATAGGATGACATTAGCCGCATTATAATCCGCGGCCAAAGCGGCTGTACAGCAACATCCCCCGTTCTCGTAATCCACAACTATGCTATGTCTTTAAACGCCCCCCTTACCCATTAACGATGGATCACCCAAGATGCGCTTATTACACACAATGTTACGTGTCACCGACCTCGACCGCTCGATCAAATTTTATACTCAACTGCTCGGAATGGAGCTACTGCGTCGCAAAGATTTCCCCCAAGGAAAGTTCACTCTGGCCTTTCTCGGTTACGGCAGCGAATCTGACAACACGGTGCTCGAACTGACCCATAACTGGGACACCGGCCACTATCAGATGGGTGATGCCTACGGCCATATCGCCATCGAAGTCGACGATGTCTACCAGGCTTGTGAGCAGATCAAAGCCAACGGCGGCAATGTCACGCGCGAAGCCGGACCGATGCAGCATGGCTCCACTATCCTGGCCTTTGTCAAAGACCCCGACGGCTATCCGATCGAACTGCTGAGCCCTCACTGAGGCCCCTTAACTAGCCGTTGATCTACAATTTACTCAACAGCCATCACCCCATTAAGGAAACAAAACATGAGCGATCATACTTACAAGCTGCTAGAAGTCGTCGGATCATCCCCCGACAGCAGCGACCAAGCGATTCGCAACGCCATTGCCACGGCATCTAAATCACTCGACCATATCGGCTGGTTTGAAGTGGTCGAAACTCGCGGCCACATCGAAAATGGCCAGGTTGGCCACTTTCAGGTCACCGTCAAAATAGGCTTTAGACTCAACGACTGACAGCAACAGCTTGAACCCGTGCCCGGCTAAGGCTCTAATGGGGCCTTTATATTTCGGGCACACTCACATGCAGATCACTCCTGACGATATCCGCTTTGATCAGCAGCACATCTGGCACCCCTATACCTCGATGATCGATCCGCTACCGACCTACCCGGTCGCCTCGACCCAAGGTGTTTACCTAACACTCGCCGATGGTCGGCAACTGATCGACGGCATGTCTTCCTGGTGGTCGGCGATCCACGGCTACGGCCATACTTCGTTAAACACTGCCGCCAAGCAGCAGATTGATACGATGGCACACGTGATGTTCGGCGGCCTGACCCACCAACCCGCGATTGAGTTGAGTCGCAAACTGGTCGCGATGACTCCCGCAGGGCTCGACAAGGTGTTCCTGTGCGATTCCGGCTCGGTCGCGGTGGAAGTCGCGATCAAGATGGCGATCCAGTATTGGCAGGCGCGCGGTCAAGGCGGCAAGATACGGCTGATTTCGCTCCGCAACGGTTACCACGGCGATACCTTCGGCGCGATGGCGGTGTGCGACCCGGTCAACGGTATGCACGAGCTGTTCAGCGGCGTGCTGCCGCAGCATCTGTTCGCCCCTGCCCCGCTATGCAGCTTTGATCAAGCCTGCGCCGACAGAGATATCGCTCCGTTACGCGAGTTGATCGAACAGCATCATCAGGAACTAGCCGCGTTGATTCTGGAACCGATTGTTCAGGGTGCGGGTGGGATGCGTTTTTATTCACCCGATTACCTGAAGCAAGCGCGCGCACTGTGCGACGAATTTGACCTATTATTGATCGCCGATGAGATCGCCACCGGCTTTGGCCGTAGCGGCAAGCTGTTCGCCTGCGAACACGCCGGGATCAGCCCCGACATTCTCTGTCTGGGCAAAGCGCTGACCGGCGGCTATATGACCCTGGCAGCGACGCTGACTACCACAACTATAGCCGAGACCATCTCCGCTGGCGGGGCCGGTTGCTTTATGCACGGGCCGACTTTTATGGCCAATCCGCTAGCCTGCGCGGTCGCCAACGCCAGCTTGCAGCTGCTCGAAGACGAACCCTGGCAACCCAGGGTCGAACGCATCGAAACCGAACTAAAACAAGGGCTAGCACCCTGTCGACAGCTCGACAGCGTGGCCGACGTCCGGGTACTCGGCGCGATAGGCGTGGTCGAGATGACGCAACCGGTTAACATGGCCGAGATTCAGCAAGCCTTTGTCGAACAGGGGGTCTGGATCAGACCCTTCGGCAAACTGGTCTACATCATGCCGCCCTATATCACTACCACCGAACAACTGAGCCAGCTCACTCGCGCGCTGGTCACTGTATTGTCACAACTCTAAGGACTGTTACCCAATGTCACGCATCAAAATCGACATGCCAGCGCACTACACCTTCAGCACCGTGCTACCAATACGGATCAGCGATATCAATCACGCTGGCCATCTGGGCAACGACTCGGTCGTGTCGCTGATTCATGAAGCGCGTATTCAATTTTTGAAGCAATATCAGTACGGCGAACTGGAAGTCGAAGGGTTCGGTATCATCATGACCGACTCGGCGGTAATCTATAAAGCGGAGGGGTTCCACAGCGATCAGATACAGATCGATATCGCTATCGGGGAGTTCAACAAGTACGGCTGCGACATCTTCTACCTGCTCAGCAACCATCAGACTGCGGTTGAGATTGCCCACGCCAAAACCGGGATTGTTTTCTTTGATTATGACGAGCGCAAGGTGGTCAGCGTACCGGAGAAGTTCCGCTCAAAGTTCGTGAAAGAAGCCGAATAAATCGATCGGAGCCCAGAGCTAACCCTCTGTAATAGAGGGTTAATAATCCTGGTAGTGATCGGCAGCCAGATCCTGAAACTTGGAGTGCTTGCCGATAAAAGCCAGCCGACAGGTTCCAATCGGACCGTTACGCTGCTTACCGATAATAATTTCAGCCTGGCCCTTGTACTCGCTGTCCTCGTTGTAGACCTCGTCGCGATAGATAAACATGATCACGTCGGCATCCTGCTCGATCGCACCCGATTCCCGTAGGTCCGAGTTGACCGGGCGCTTATTGGGCCGGTTTTCCAGACTCCGGTTAAGCTGCGACAGCGCGACCACCGGGCAATTCATCTCTTTGGCCAGCGCCTTAAGAGTCCGCGAGATCTCAGAGATCTCCTGGGTCCGGCTCTCGACCTGCCCCTTGAGCGACATCAACTGCAGGTAATCGACCATAATCATCCCCATCGAGCCGTGTTCGCGCATGATCCGACGCGCTCGCGAACGCATCTCGCTCGGCGAAACACCCGAGCTATCGTCGATATAGAGCGGCTTATCCTTGAGCATATTGACCGCGTTGGTCAGCTTGGGCCAATCGTCCTCTTCCAGCTTTCCGTCACGTACCCGGGTCTGATCGATCTTGCCTAGCGAGGCGAGCATCCGCGTGACCAGACCTTCGGCAGGCATCTCGAGGCTAAATACCAACACCGGCTTGTCCTGCGCCATCAGCGCATTCTCTACCAAGTTCATCGCGAAGGTGGTCTTACCCATCGACGGACGCGCCGCAACGATCACCAGATCAGACCGCTGTAATCCAGAGGTCATCTTATCCAGATCATTAAAACCCGAAGTAATACCGGTCATCGTGGTGCCGGAATTGAACAACTCGTCGATCCGATCTAGGGCACTTTCGAGCAACGGGTTTACGCTACGCGGGCCGCCCTCTTGATCACGCCCTTCGGCGATCTGCAGCACTTTGCGTTCAGCTTCATCGAGAATATCGGCGCTTGAACGCCCCTCGGTATGAAACGCATTATCGGAAATTTCGGTGGCCACCCCAATCAACCGGCGCAGAGTCGAGCGCTCTTTTACAATCGCGGAATAGGCCCGCACGTTAGCGGTACTAGGGGTGTTACGGGCCAGGTCGATCAAATAATCCAGCCCACCAACCTGATCTTGCGCCTGATGCCGATCCAGCTCTTCGGACAGCGTCACCACATCGATCGGTTGTTCGGCCTTGAACAACGCTTCCATGGTCCGGAAGATCACCCGGTGTTCAGGCCGGTAAAAGTCGTCGGCAACGATAATTTCGTTAACCGGGTCCCAGACCGAGTCGTCCAACATCAACCCACCCAACACCGACTGTTCGGCTTCTACCGAGTGGGGAGGTGTTTTCGCTTTGAGCAGTTCAGGATCGAGTTCGGAGGTCTGAGGCATCGTAAGATCTAATGGTTGAGGCGCGGTGAAAAGTCATTGCAGCTTACTACAAGCAGCAAAAAAAAAGCACCGACAGGTTAAACCCGACAGTGCTTTTTTCAACAAACCGAAACGCTGACGACAGCGATTCGGTTCAGCAGTACTACTTACTCAGCAATGACAGACAGCTTAACGATTGCAGTCACGTCGCTGTGCAGCTGAACGGCGATTTCAAAATCACCGATGCTACGAATAACACCTTCAGGCAGACGAACTTCGTTCTTGTCTACTTCAGCGCCAGCAGCAGCGATGGTGTCAGCAATATCGCGTGTACCGATAGAGCCGAACAGCTTACCTTCGTCACCAGACTTGGCTACGATAGTCAGCTCTAGCTCGTTGAGCTTCTCAGCGCGCACTTCAGCAGCAGCCAGTTTTTCAGCAGCCGCTTTTTCCAACACAGTACGACGTGCTTCAAAGCTTTCAACGTTAGCCTTGGTGGCTGGTACAGCTTTACCAAAAGGCATCAGGAAGTTACGACCGTAACCAGCCTTAACGTTAACTTTGTCGCCCAAACCACCCAGCCTGCCAACTTTCTCGAGCAGAATTACTTCCATCTCGCAAACCTCTTTAAATTTCTTCTGAGCCTGCGCTCAGGGTCTTGCTGTCAAGCGTCGTCTGATGTCGATAAAACTATCAGCAACAGCCAACATGATCAGCAAGGCTATCAGATAAGGCCCGGCTATAAACATCACCACATAAAAGGCGATCAACCAAGACCTGCTTAAACCTCTTTTTGCAACCGTACCGTGAATCAGCGCAATACTGGCCATCATAAATGGTGTAATCATCACCGGTAGCCAGCGTACCATCTCGCCTGGCAGGCTATTCGCCAACACCAGCACAATCAGGCCCACCGCAGCAAACAACGGTGGCAAACGCAAACCATGGAACTCTGCCTTAAACCCACCCGGGTTATAGAGCATCGATTGCCACCATCGCGATATCGCCAAACTGGTCAGCACAGTACCGAGATAACTGGCTACGACAACGCCCAACATCAGCTCGCGTAACCAATTAACATCCAGCATTTGAGCCACTTCAGGATTGGCTTCACCGATCATCTCGATCAGCATAGCCGCCGCTTCAGTGACTTGAGTAACCGTACCCGGGAGCAACTTATCGATCAAAAAGCTGATCAATAACGCGACTACCGTGGCCACCGACAATGTCTTCGACCAGGATACCGTCTGCTTCAACACGACCGCCAGAGCGGTGGTTCCCAACAGGGTCACCAATGGTGAAGCTTCATCTCGCCAAACCAGCCAGACCAACGCGGGCAGCAACGTCCATAGCATCAATCCAACTCCGTCGCTGGTACTCCTTCGCAGGGTTACCAAACCGACGATGGCAGCACTGAGTGTCATCAACACCGTAGCTACCAAACCCAGTATCAACCGGGCGTTTGTCACTTCGACCAACAAAAACAACAGCGGTATCGAAGCGCTCAGTACAGTTGCAGTAATTGCCTGCGTCCGACCACGCATTACCCACTCGGCCAGCGCACGCATTACATCTATCCCTTTACGTCAGCCTTACTGGTGGCTGTCGGTGTAAGGCAGCAATGCAACGTAACGAGCACGCTTGATAGCGGTCGCTAGCTGACGCTGATATTTAGCTTTCGTACCCGTGATGCGGCTAGGTACGATCTTGCCAGTTTCGCTGACGTAGCCTTTAAGCACGTCAAGATCTTTGTAATCGATCTCGGTAACGCCTTCGGCAGTGAAACGGCAGAATTTTCTACGACGGAAAAAACGAGCCATGGTGTCTCTCCTAATAAATGTCTATGCGTTAAAAACCAGCTTATTCAGCAGCGGCTTCGTCAGAGGCTACTGCTTCGCTCTTAGGAGCTTCTTCAGTTTTCTCTTCACGCTTTGGCGCTTCGCGGCGAGGAGCCTTACGGTCATCACGAGCTTCAGCAGATTTGATGGGAGAAACGCCTGTTACAGCTTCCTTCATCCGTACAACCAGATTACGGATGACGGCATCGTTGAAGCGGAACAGGTTAGATAGTTCGGCCAGAGCTTCATTGGTGCACTCAACATTCATCAGTACATAATGAGCTTTATGGATCTTGTTGATTGGGTATGCCAATTGACGGCGACCCCAGTCTTCCAGACGATGAACCTGACCGCTAGCACCTTCAACAATACCGGTGTAACGCTCGATCATAGCAGGGACTTGTTCACTCTGATCCGGATGGACCATGAAAACGATTTCGTAATGACGCATTACGTCTCCTTATGGGTTAACAGCCTCCCAACACGAAATCGAAATGATTTGGCGAGAAGCAAGGAGTTAACTTAGTTTTAGGGACCGCGAATTCTACAGGGTTAAAATAGCCCAAGCAAGCCCACTAACACTACACACTAGCTTAAGGCTGGCGCTGTCGCACCGCCTCAAATAGGCATACGCCGGCAGCAACCGATACATTCAAGCTACTGACCGAACCAGCCATCGGAATTTTTACCAACTGATCACAATGCTCTCGGGTCAAACGGCGCATGCCCGGACCTTCGGCGCCCATCACCAGAGCCATCGGCCCGGTTAACGACGCCTCACTCACCAACTGTTCAGCCTCACCTGCGGTGCCGGTGATCCAGACGCCGGATAACTGCAACTGCTTCAGCGTGCGCGCCAAGTTAGTCACCACCACATAAGGCACCGCGTCCGCAGCGCCGCAGGCCACCTTGACCGCCGTTGCATTCAGCGGCGCTGACTTATCCTTGGGAACGATAACCGCATGCACACCGGCGGCATCGGCTGTACGCAAGCAAGCACCCAGATTATGCGGATCGGTGACGCCATCGAGTACCAATAGAAAAGGAGGCTCTTCTAGCTGCTCGAGTAACTGCTCCAGAAATTTCTCACTGCGCGCCTCCAGCGGTTTCACTTCTGCCACCACGCCTTGATGCGAACCCTCTACCAGTCGATCCAACGCTTTACGATCGACCCACCGAACCGCCACACCCTTTTGCTCAGCCAAATCCAGCACCTGCTGAATTCGCTTATCCTGTCGCCCCTGCTGCACATAAAGACCGCGGACCCGCGTAGCCTGACGTTGTAGCAGCGAGATGACGGCATGAAGTCCAAAACTGTGCTGACTCATTGCTGACCTCCCCTTTCAAACCACTGCCCGGCCTGCTCTTTGACTAATTGCAGTAACAACTCGATATGCGCCGGATCATTATTTAATGCAGCGATGTAGCGATACGGCCCTCCTCCGGCTGCCTCAAAGATTTCTCGATTTTGAATCGCAATCTCCTCCAAGGTTTCTAGGCAATCCGCTGAGAATGCAGGGCTGATCATATCGACCGATTTAACCCCACCCGACGCTAAACTTTTTAGTGTCTCATCGGTATAGGGCTTGACCCACTCAGCCGGACCAAAGCGCGATTGAAAGGTTGCCTGGTACTGATCGTCGGACAACCCCAATCGAGCCGCCAGACTCCGCGCCGTTTGCAAACACTGCTGTGGATAAGGGTCTCCCTGGTCTGCATACGATTTGGGAATACCATGAAAACTCAACAACAGCTTTTCCGCCGGCTGATGCTCTTGCCAGTGACGTTCGATGGATTGCGCCAAGGCTTCTATATACAGCGAATGGTCGTGATACTCCTTCAGAATGCGGATATCGCAGACCTCTCGTTGCTGCAGTTGAAAACGCGCAACCTTGTCGTAGATCGGTGCCGTTGAGGTGGCGGAGTATTGCGGGTACAGCGGCATCACCAGAATTCGCCGATAACCATCGCCCTGTAGCGATTCGAGCAAGCGGCTAAACCCCGGCTCGCCATAGGTCATCGCAGCAAAGACTTCAGCTCCGCTTTCAGGAAACTGCTCACGCAAAGCCTGCTGCAGTGATACGGCTTGCTGATTCAAGATCTTGCGCATCGGCGAATCCTGATCCCAGATCGAGGCATACAACTTGGCCACCTTAGCCGGGCGCACGCGCAAGATAATCAGATTCAGCACCAACCACCAAAAACCACGGCGCAAACCGCGCCCTTCGATCACTCGGCGATCCCACAGAAATTCTCTCAGATAACGCCGTACCGCCTCCGCAGTCGGCGCTTTCGGGGTACCAAGATTAACTAAGATGACCGCAGTCTTTGGCATCATTCGACTCGTATAAAACATTTATGGCTGTAGACGCCGAATTTCGACGCCCGCTTTAGCAGGCCGCTATTATTCACGAGGTAGGGAACAAAAGACATCTCCAGAGATCCCAAATGTGTATAAGGGATAAAATCATCCAATCACAGCCCCGAAAACCGAACAACAAACCACTCCGAAACAGCTATAATTGTAGAATCTGGTTTTAAACAAATAACAATCAGCACTAGAATAAGAAATTTTATGCTAACTCAACCAACAAGCCCTCACTATGGATAAGATCGACAAGCGCATTCTTCAGCTACTACAACAAGACACCACACTCTCGACAGCCGCCATTGCCGAGCAGGTGGGACTCAGCCCTACACCTTGCTGGCGTAGGGTCCAGAACATGGAGAAGTCCGGCGTTATTCGCTCCCGCGTCGCGCTGCTGGATCGCGAAAAATTAAATCTGGGAGTGGATGTTTTCGTCACCATCACCACCAACCAACACAATACCGAGTGGCTGGAACGTTTTGCCGAACAGATCCAAACCCTCGACGAAGTCGTCGAGTGCTACCGTATGAGCGGCGATGTCGATTACATGTTACGCGTCGTAGTCAGCGACATCAGCGCTTACGATCGTTTTTACAAGCGCCTGATCGAGCATACCGAGATCACCAACGTCAGCTCTCGTTTTGCCATGGAAAGAATGAAATACACCACGGCACTACCGCTGGATCTCGACTAACAACACTTGGAAACCTGCGAATAAGCCATAAAAAAACCCGCTATAAGCGGGTTTTTTTATGCTGATGCCGAATAACGGCAATAGGCGTTACGCCAGCCCAGCAAAGACCTTGTCACGGATATCGTCAACCGAGCCCACACCCGCCACGTATACGTAGCTAGGCGCTGTAGCCGCATCGACCTCACCCCAGCTCTTGTAGTAGTTGATCAGCGGAGCGGTCTGATCATGATAAACACTCAGGCGATCGCGTACGGTATCTTCGTTATCATCGACCCGCTGGACCAGATCTTCACCGGTCACATCATCTTTACCTTCAACCTTGGGTTGGTTAAAGATCAAGTGATAGGTACGACCCGAACCAGGGTGCACGCGACGACCGCTCATCCGCTTAACGATCTCTTCGTCGGCGACATCGATCTCAACTACCGCATCAATCTTCACACCGGCATCTTTCAACGCATCGGCTTGCGGAATCGTACGTGGAAAACCATCGAACAAGAAACCGTTGGCGCAGTCTGACTCGGTAATACGCTCTTTAACCAAACCGATGATAATCTCGTCAGAGATTAACTGGCCTGCATCCATGACTTCTTTAGCCACTTTACCCAACGGCGTTCCAGCCTTGACCGCTGCACGCAGCATATCGCCGGTAGAGATCTGGGGGATGCCGTACTTTTCAGTAATATATTGAGCTTGTGTGCCCTTTCCTGCGCCAGGGGCGCCCAGTAAAATGATACGCATTGTGCTCACTCCATATTCTAAGATTGATAGGGTAACGCAGGCTCGATCTGTTATTAGCCCGCTCTTGCAACACGACTCCGCCCGGTCTTATTTATTGCCGGTTACACGTTGTCTATAACGAAGTCGGTATTGCCGACAGACAGCCTGCCTCAGAGATGCAAATTTAGCTGCCTGAAAAGTAATCACACTGCGGCATTGCCACAATACGACATTAGAACTACCGAAAGAATTCTATCGATCTGCCCGTAAAGGCTCGACAGACTATCCGATTCGGTTATCCGACTCAATAATTGTTGCAACGCACTCCTTCACTTTTG
Source organism: Halopseudomonas sp. (assembly GCA_036960405.1). Classification (GTDB taxonomy): domain Bacteria; phylum Pseudomonadota; class Gammaproteobacteria; order Pseudomonadales; family Balneatricaceae; genus Motiliproteus. The sequence goes on from JBALWS010000023.1 coordinate 28,437, forward strand.
TCATTTGCGAAACCTCGGATAGCTCCTTATCATCGGCGTCCACGACTAGGATATTCAGATGGACAACCCCTGCTCCAACCAAGCTGCAACCGAGACCACTGCTGCCATCTCTATCAAGCAACGACTACTGTTATCCCGCCGTTTCGGCCCCTTCTTTGTCACTCAATTTCTTGGGGCTTTCAACGACAATCTGTTTAAAAATACGCTTATTCTGATTTTTGTATTCGAAGCAGCCAGCAGCACCAGCGGGCGCATAGACCAATTGACCAATCTTGCCGCAGGGCTGTTTATATTGCCCTACCTGCTGTTTTCGGCACTCGCAGGACAGCTCGCCGATCGCTTTGAAAAATCCCATCTGATCAGTCTGCTGAAACTCTTCGAACTGATTTTGATGCTACTGGCCGGCTACGCACTGGTACAGCAGCACATTAGCGCCCTGCTGTTACTGCTATTTATGATGGCCACGCAATCAGCGCTGTTTAGTCCGATTAAGTTTTCGATCATTCCACAACACCTGCCCTCAAACAGCTGGATGCAAGCCAACGGGCTGGTTGAAACGGGCACCTTTTGCGCGATTTTATCGGGTACTTTAGTGGCCGGAGTGCTCTACCCGTTGCAGTACGGTACCGAAATACTGGTTACGATGCTGTGCCTGCAAGCGGTGCTGGGCTGGATCAGCTCGCTGTTTATCCCTAAAACTCCCGCCAACAGCGACCTCCATATTGATCTCAACCTTTGGCGCCAAAGCGTAACGTTGTTATCAAATGTTTGGCGCAACCGCCAACTCAAACTGTTGATGCTATTGATATCCTGGTTTTGGTTTATAGGGGCGGCTTACCTGACTCAGGTCCCCCATTACGCCGAAGCCAATCTGGGTGGAGGTAACTATACCGTCAGTTGGCTGCTGTTCTTTTTTACTCTGGGGATTGGTATTGGATCGCTACTGTGCAACCGCTTAAAACGCGACCCAATGGGACGCGATATGATCTTCATCGGCTTAGTAGGATTACTGATCGCGGGCGTCGATCTATATTGGGCCACCCCTGCTACAGCCTTTCCAACCGACACCGGCTTGAGCTTGTTTATCAGCACAAGCGGCCTACGAGTCACCCTGGATATCCTGCTGATCGGGCTGTTTGGCGGGCTCTACATTGTACCGTTATTTACCCTGTTTCAGAGCCACAGTAACGATAACAATCGGGCTCAGAATTTTGCCGCCAACAATATTCTTAACGCTTTGATGATGATCCTATCGGCGCTCTGCGGCGGCGTGCTCTTGGGCGTCGCTAATTGGTCAATCCCGGACTTTTTCCTGTTATTGGCACTCCTCAATGTGATCCCCATGATCGGCATCATCCGCCACAAGCCAAACTGGATCCGCGCAACCAAACATCGACTCAGACCTAGGCATAACACCTAATTCTCTTTAAATAACCATAAGTTGATATAAGTCATATGAGAGACTGTGGAAGTTTTCATACACTCGTTTAAACCCTGTAGAGGACGCTGTATCGAGCTCAGGGATTCTTTTAAACAGTTATCGGTCACTCATGCAGCCTCCTTATCAAAAATACGTCCCCCCTATTACCGCAGTCATCGCTCTAGTATCGGCTAGCTGGCTCACGGTGGATCTCAGCAACGCTACCAGCCCCGCGATACCAACCCCCCATGCATTGAGCACTCTGGTGTTGGCAACGTTAACGGCATTCGGGCTTAGCTTTTGGCTATTCAGAACCACCACGCCCGCTACCCCTGCCCTGCAGCTAATCCCTTCGCCAGCAACAACCTTCCATTCGCCCCACGCCCAAACCTACTTGGATCAAGCGCATTCGTTGGTACTGGTACTGGACCATCAAGGCCAGGTGGTTTACCTCAATCAACACGGCTACCGGCTGCTGGGTTACCCGGTGGAATCACTGCAAGGTACCAATTGGTTACAGTTTTGTGTTCCTGCCGATCACCACAGCCACATCATGGAAACCCTGAGCTTATACCGGCAGCATAACTCGCTGGCCCCGATGTTTCTGGAGCACCCGGTCCTGACAGCCGAAGGTAAGCAGCTGCTGATCGCCTGGCACTGTACAAACGTGCGACCCGAAGATCAGACAGAACAGCTACTCTGCGCCGGGCGGGACGTCACCACTGCCCGGCAAACACAAGACACCTTGCACAAGCTCTCTTGCGCGGTTGAACAAAGCTCCACCTCGGTGATGATATTCGACCGTAACGGCCTGATTGAATATGTGAATCCCTCCTTTACCGAACTGACGGGATTTAGAGCAACCGAAGTGATCGGTCGTAAACCCACGTTCCTCGAGGGCCAAGACACCGACCCTCGAACACTATTTGAGTTACGCCGCACCATCCGCCAGGGAAACAACTGGCAAGGCGAGGTTTCGTACCGCAAGAAAAGCAGTCAGCTATTTTGGGCCAGAGAACGCATCTCCCCCATCAAAGACGAGCAAGGCCAGATCAACCATTACGTCAGTGTTTGCGAAGATATTACCGCAGAGCGCCAGCACCAGGTTCAGATCGAGCATCTGGCCTACCATGATCAACTCACCAAACTCCCCAACCGTCGAGCCCTATTAAAACATTTACAGGTAGCCATAGAACAGTGCGGCCAACAGAATCGTTCGCTGACGCTGTTCTATATCAATCTCGATCACTTTAAACGGATCAACGATAGCTTGGGGCAAAGTGCCGGCGATCAGTTACTGTGTCGAATTGCCGAAAAGCTTCGCCGTGAGATCTGCGCACAAGACCTGATCGCCCGCCATAGTAGCGACGAATTTATCTTGGCACTGCACGATTTAAACGATCAGCAAGCTGCTGAGTTTGCCCGCCGCATCAACCGACTGGTACGCCAACCCTTATCATTATTTAACGGTGAAACCCATACTCAGAACAAAATGCTCACCAGCAGCATCGGCATTGCCTGCTTTCCCGAAAACAGCGCGGATGCAAACGAACTGATTAAGTTTGCCGACCTAGCGATGCACAAGGTCAAGCAAACCGACCGTAACAGTTACCGTTTTTTCTCTCAGAAAATGCACCAGGAGTTTGAAGCGGATCTAATTTTAGAATACGAGCTCCAACGCGCAATCCAGCACGACGAATTTGTACTCTACTACCAGCCTCAGGTTGACCTTAACCAGCATCGTGTAACCGGCTTGGAAGCCTTGGTGCGCTGGCAGCACCCCGAACGCGGCATCATCCCTCCCGATCAATTCATCTCGGTTGCCGAACGCTCCGGGTTAATCGTGGCTTTAGGACAGCATGTACTGCGCAAAGCCTGCATGGGTTATCAGCTGCTGGATACGTTAGGACTGGGGCACATCCGCATCGCGATCAACCTGTCAGCGCTCCAGTTTCGTGATCCTTTGTTTCCCCGGACATTTCAGCAAACCTTGCTTGAATTCAAGGTAAAGCCATCGCAGATTGAGCTGGAACTGACCGAGAGCATGCTGATGACCAACATCGACGAGGCGATCAATATATTGCAACAACTCAAGCAGTCGGGCGCCACCTTAGCGATCGATGACTTCGGTACCGGCTATTCATCACTGAGTTATCTCAAACAACTGCCGGTCGATATCATCAAAGTCGACCGCTCGTTTGTGAAAGATATCCCGCAAGATCAAAACGACATGGAGATCACCGCCGCAGTCATCGCCATGGCCCACAAACTCAAACTTGAAGTGGTTGCCGAAGGGGTAGAAACGTCAGAACAGGAGCAGTTCCTGCGTGATAACGAATGCGAGTATGTTCAAGGCTACCTGTACAGCCCTCCGGTACCCGAAGCCGAGCTGGCCGCGCTGATTGATAACATCGACCGCCGACTCAGTCGCCACCTGAATAACTGCGTACAGCTTGAGTTTGATTCCTGATAGCTCGGGAACCTTGCATCTAACGCCAAGCCTGTTTAAGTTGTGATAACTCCTTGCTAAGTGAAGGGGTCAATCAAGGAGGCGCTGTAATGGATTACGAACAGATTTTTGATCAAAGCTTCGAGCGCTGCCGCCATCGGACAACGCCACAACCCTTCTTTCGCAGTTTCTACAGTCGCTATCTGGCCTCTGATCCGCAAGTCGCCAAGATATTTAAGAATACCGATATGCAACAGCAAGAGAAGATGCTGGAAAAGTCGTTTTACCGGCTGCTGACATTTTATGCCACCAACAGCTCAGACGATTACATTGAACATATCGCCATCCGCCACAACCGCAACAACCTTAATATCACCCAAAACCTGTATGATTTGTGGTTAGAGGAATTGATCAAGACGGTTACCGAATACGATCCCTTGTGCGATGACAACATCGAACTCGCATGGCGACTGGTGTTTTCGCCGGGCATTACCTATATGAAATACAAATACGATCACTAAGCCCAGCAATAGCCGCCCGGCCAAGCACTCACCAACCCTCAGGCTCGGGCTTGTCAGACTTACGCTTTTTCTTCTGTTTAAACTTCCATAGCCCGCCCTTGGTGACGGGTTTGGACTCCCCCCCCAGCGCCTTGCTGAAACGATCGCGAAGCTGCTCGAATTTTTGCTCTTTCTTCTCTTGCCCCTTGCGATGGCGAGCCTTAGAAAGATCAACAACCTTATCTGAATTTGACACTTGAAAATCACTCTCTAACTAACACTGTTTGCTAGCTTAACCCAGCGTGCTAGGGTGGCACCACTCTCCCCCCTCAAACAGCCGACTCTCGAGTTCATCCTGAAGCCATGACCGCTCTGCCCATCGATCCTCTGCTGCCCGAGCTTTGCCAAGCCCTAAAACAGCACAGCCGCTGCGTGCTGCAAGCGTCGCCCGGTGCCGGTAAAACCACCCGCGTGCCACCCGCACTGCTGCAACAACCCTGGCTTGATGGGCAGAAAATAATCATGCTCGAACCCCGCCGCATCGCGGCCCGTAGCGCCGCTGGTTTCATGGCTCGCGAGCGGGGTGAAAAACCGGGCCAGACGATCGGCTATCGCTCGCGTCTGGACACCCGAGTCGGCCCTGATACTCAGATCGAGGTCGTGACCGAAGGTATCCTGACCCGCATGCTCCAATCCGACCCGGCGCTTGAAGGGGTCGGCTGTGTCATCTTCGACGAATTTCACGAGCGCAACCTGCAAGCCGACCTAGGCTTGGCACTACTGCTGCAATCGCAAGAACTACTCCGCGACGAACTGCGTATTCTGATTATGTCGGCAACGCTGGAGCAACAATCGATTGTAAAATTACTGGGTCCCGAGACACCGGTGATCAGCAGCGAAGGGCGCAGTTATCCGGTCCAGACCCACTACCTCGGCGGCTCGCCCGCTCCGTTTAATGCCGAACGTGTCGCCCAGGCTATCGACAGCGACGATGCAAGCCTGCTCTGCTTTCTGCCCGGTAGCGGCGAGATCCACCGTACCCTGCGCGAACTGAAAAACCGCGCGCTACCCGAAGCACTGGAACTGCTGCCGCTGTTCGGCGGCCTATCACCGCAGCAGCAGGATCACGCCATCTCACCCAGCACCGCGGGTCAACGCAAGGTGGTGCTGGCCACCGCCATCGCCGAAACCAGCCTGACCATCGACGGCATCAGCACCGTGATCGATTGTGGCCTAATGCGACTGCCGCGCTTCGATCCACGCAGCGGCATGACCCGCCTGCAGACCCAAACCGTCAGCGCAGCCTCTGCCGAACAGCGTCGCGGACGCGCTGGCCGCTTACGCCCCGGGAGCTGCTATCGGCTCTGGTCCGAACAGCAGCAGCTGATCGACCAATCGCCAGCCGAGATATTGCATGCCGATCTGGCCCCGCTGGTACTCGAACTGGCGCAATGGGGTTGCCGCGCAGACGAGTTGAACTGGCTCGACCCGCCGCCTGCGGTACATCTTCAACAGGCGCACGAGCTTTTGATCCAGCTGGGCGCGCTGGATACAACAGGCGCGATGACCGATAGCGGTCAACAGTTACTGCGGCTGGGCACCCATCCCCGGCTCGCCACGCTGATGCTGCAGGCCAAACGATTAGGGCTAGGCGCACTCGGCTGCCAGATTGCCGCACTGCTGAGCGAACGCGACCCGATGTCGAGCCGACACCAAGGTGCAGACCTGCGCGACCGGCTGCTGCAACTACAGCACAGCCGCAAAGACCCGGTACTGCAGCGGATACGCGACAGTGCTCGACGCTGGAAGCAGCAACTTAAGATTGCTGACAATAAGGTGACTGCCGAGGATATCGACCAGACCGGCTTGCTGCTGGCGTTCGCCTTCCCCGATCGCATCGCGCAGCGCCGCGGTGATAACAGTACGCCTTACCGAGTCAATGGAGAAGGAGCGTGCCGCTCACCACCAGCTGGTTCAAGCATTATTTGATAAAGTCCCTCTTGCAGATAGAGAGGCGGCAATTCGACAGGTAGAAAACGTGGTGCCTTTTAGTCGCAAAGGCTAAAGTGGGTCGTTACAGAGCCTCAGAGGGCAGTTCTAAAATAGGCTATTCTAGGGCTGGAATGGCCGTTGTGTAACGCACCCTTATAATAAGACCATACATAGCAAATATAGTCATACCTATGTGTTAAATCAGAAGAGAGGGATTGATACATCTCGAGGTCGCCTCGTTTATTCTTCTAACTTTCTCTTAAAAGACCTTCCAGGCCTTTCTAGCAACGGTTTGTCTGGCCATCGATGTTTGGGGTACTTCCCCTTCATGTCTTTTACGACAGCGAAATATGAGGAATTCCAAAAATTAGCGAGGTCGCTTGTGGTTTGTATTGGCCTACGAGCAGGAGAAAGAAGTTCAAATCGCAAGGGGATGTTTCCACCTGCTATTGTTGGTGATTCAATTTCTCCAAACACTTCCTGAAGTACCACAGAGACAGTCGGCCCCTGCTGTTCATCATAAACAATTTCAATGTTCTTATTACTCGGGGTCGTATACTTGGTTGGCGCTTCTCGATCCAGTAACTGCTGATCCTCCCAAGATAAAGTTCCGGCTAAAAGCTCTAAAACGTTAACCTTCTTGAGCCCTGCTATAGTTTTTACATTAGATATATAGGGTAAAAACCAAACATCTAATTCCTTCAAAAGCGATTCTTTTGATACCCTAGGAAAGTGTTCTAAATTCACTCCCAACCACTGAGCCCTAGACAACCAACTCTGGCACTTATTAGTCCAATTCAAGATATCAAAACCATCATGATGAAGTAGTTGGCGTAAGCATTCTTGAAATTTTTCTGGAGGTATATCAGCGATATTAGAGGACTGAATCTTGATCGCACCGTATTTAGTGATCCGCCGTCCAATAACTTTATGCTTATTTCTGTCAAATCTAAACTCGTCTTTCTCAATGATATTATTACCTAAATACCCCATGAGACAGCTCTCAGAAATACGAGCTGCACTATAAATACGACCTTCAGTTTTTTGAGCATCACAATCTGCCATTACTAACCAATCAGCGCCGAACAAGGGGTCATCATCATAAAAAAAGACGCCTTTTCCATTAGCCAACTGATAACGTCCACAACTATTTGAGCGTCTCTTACCTAGGCGATCTGGGTAAGCCAGTAATAACAATTTTCCTATATGGTCTTGCAACTGAGATAGAGTAAATATTGAATCTCGCCCCCCTATACTTAGCCTCCGTGCCAATAACCTAGAACTTACAAGCAACTGTTCAACAGATGCACGCTTTACTGGATATGCTTGAAGCGCCTTATTTCTATCCTTTTTGTAGTCTTGTACGGCCAAAAGTCGATCGACAATATCAGAACCTTTATTCGGGAAAAAAATATCTCTATCTGACAAAAGTGCAGAAAGCTCGCAAGCAATCCATTTTTCTGTATTACCAACCGCTTGCAAGAGCATTGCTGCCAATCTAGGAGGGAGCCCAAAATTTGATGCTTTAGTGCCTAACTGAGTAACGTTATCATCACTATCAATTAGATTAAGAGAAAGTAGAATTTGTTTGGCCGACTCGAAGTGCGGTTCAGGAGGAGGAGTAAGCCAGTTAACGTCATCATAATTCTTTGTCCCCCAACTAAAGAGTTCAAGAACTAAGCTTGTTAGATCAGCAGATAAAATTTCTTCGCCTTGGTAGTCCTTCAACGCTTGTTGTCTCGCTTTACCCCACAAACGAATGCATGTTCCTTCCTGGGTACGGCCCGCTCTACCTTTTCTCTGCTCGGCTGAGGCTTTTGATATGAAGGATGTCTCCAGCCGAGTCATGCAGCTTGCAGGGTCATATACCAGGACTTTCTCCAAGCCACTATCAATGACGCAAGTGACTCCCTCAATAGTTAAACTTGTCTCAGCAATGTTCGTAGTAAAAACAACGCGTCGCTTACCACGGGAATCAGGAATTAAAGCCTGCTCTTGCTGATCTATTGATAAGCCCCCAAACAATGGTAAAAACACTACGTGTGAATAAGATGAAAACTCCTCTTTAGCTTCTGAAAGGCATTTTTTGATCTCACCCTGCCCAGGAAGAAAAACTAGCGTATCCCCCTTATTTTCTGATGCTAAAACGCTGCGCAAGGCCCTTATAACCTTGTGACTAATATTTTCGTTACTGGTATTCGTGTAATCTACACTGACAGGAAAAACTCTTCCCGGGCACTCAATAATATCTGCCCCTCCCATATAACGAGATACTGATTCAGTATCTATGGTGGCAGACATCACCAATAGCTTTAGGTCTTCTCGGATAGTTTGCTGGACGTCCAATGAAAGCAACAATGACAAATCAGCATGAATTGATCGTTCATGAAACTCATCAAAAATAATGAGTCCAACATCTGCTAATTCAGGATCACCCTGCAATCTTCGACTAAGAATCCCCTCTGTAACAATCTCAAGAACAGTGCTCTTTGATACCTTCCTGTCATTTTTAACCTGATATCCGACCCTTTGTCCGACGCACTCACCTAATTGCTTAGCTAAATAGTAAGCTATTGATTTAGCAGCAACTCGGCGCGGCTCAAGCATTATGATTTTTTTACCACACAGCCAATCTGCTCCTACGAGGCTCAGAGGTAGTGCTGTTGATTTACCAGCACCTGGCTCGGCTTGCAAAACAAGGTTACTGCCGCTCATCAGCCGACTAGATACTAAGGGTAAAAATCCAGAAATTGGTAATGAATTAACGACTTTAACTCCAGCGGGGATGCTAATAAATACAGTTTTAGAATAGTGATCAGCGTGCTAGTTCTAGCAGTATTCAGCGTCCAAAATTTATCATAAAAGCAGATTTACAATCCTAAAGGATACAGAGCAGTCATCAATTAGTCCTCGTTCATATTGCAGCCGTAGGCAAATTGAGATCAACAATCCGCTCTGCTGCCTTCTCAGACACCTCGTCTGAAACACCAATATCACAGCTCCAAACAGCCTTGTTGCCGTCAATAGCGCTAGCTATCACACTAGTGCCTGTCTCTCGATCTAAACAGCGTAATCGTACTGAATCAGGATTTGCTCTCTCATTCGAAAACTGAAAGCCTGTTAAGGAAAGTTCCCACCGCTTACAAGGACTGACATAAAAAGCATCAATTTCATTCTGCGATGCGTTCAGCTCAACTTTTGCTTCGCGTAGGGATTTACGAATTGCGGCTAACTCTTTGTTCTGCGATTTGATCTCAAGGTTTTCACCACCATCTTCTTCTTCAGGTCAGCCACATTTTTCTTTAAGCGCTCAGGATCTAATGCCTTGAGTATCTTTAACTCAGACTTCACTTCACGAAGATCAAATTTGACCTTGTTTAGTTCTGCTCTGGTGTTACTGGCTTCAGTGTCCATTGCGACGAGAGTTTCGAGGCGCTCAATAGCAGGCTGATCAAACATGAATAATCTCTTTTTGAGGATGACGCATTTTCGTTGGTTTATTCGAGTAGCGATAGCCATGTTTTGCTCGCCCGCTATCTGATCACAGTAGCTGCGATTCAAACAAAACCAATGCTTCACGAGTTAGTCTAAGACCACATAATTTTGGAAGAACGGCCACTTATCCGTAAACCGCTGAAACATCACTTACAAACTGCGACTATTAGGCGCTTCAATTTCAATTCATGAAACCATCCGAGCCAACATCTCAGCAGGACTATCCTCCCGAATCAACATATTCCGATCCGTTGGGTGCAAAAATCCTTCTCGCTCTGCATTATCAAGAAGGTCATCTAGAGGGGCGTAGTAGTTGTTGATGTTGAGAAGCCCGACGGGCTTAGAGTGGAAGCCCAACTTGGCCCAGGTATAGACTTCGAAGAATTCCTCGAAGGTTCCAATTCCTCCAGGGAACGTGATAAAGCCATCCGACAGCTCCGCCATCAGCGACTTACGCTCATGCATATTGGCGACAACATGAAGCTCAGTTAAGCCGGGATGGTAGATTTCTTTGTCTCGAAGAGCTTGGACTGTGACGCCAATAACCTCCCCTCCTGCTTCTAGTGCGCTATCAGCGAGCAACTTCATCAGGCCGGTATCAGATCCCCCATAGACGCAAGTGATGCCTCTTGTCGCCAACTCCCTTCCCATCTCCTCTGCGGCTTGAGCGTAAACGGGATTGGTACCTAGATTGGCACCAAGAAAAATACAAATTGAGCGCATAACTTCCCGCTAATTAAAATGCTAAAAGTACATACTGCTGGATAGCCCCAGCCCATTACAAACCTTGAACACAACACCAATCAAGACGCTCCACTCAACACCTTCTCTCAGGGGAACGCTGCTCGGTGCAATATAAGAGTTAACGACTTGCGATTGGATCTAAGATTTCACCAGGCTTGATATCAAGGGCACGACAAACTTTAAGCAGCGCATCACAAATCTTGAAAACAACAGTTCTATTGATGCTCCCCGTAACTCAACATTTCGACACATAGTTACGGTCAATTTGGTAAGTAGATTTAAACGATATCGTCAAAGATTTCACCTGGCTTGATGCTTAGTGAACGGCAGATCTTCAGCATGGTTTTGGCGGTAATATTTAATTCGCCATTTTCAATTTTTCTGTAATTGTTCCTGTTCATTCCGATCGACGATGCCAAGGTTTCTTGAGAAATAGACGCATCTTCCCTGAGCGCTCTTAGCTTCCGACCCATGAGGGTCAAATCGTCAGTATCTTCCACGTAGCTTCTCTACAGAAAAATTGCAGCGTACCCCCCTTGACGAACCCAAAACACGGGTATTATGATACCCGGGTATTATAATACCCGTGCACGGTTCGCAGGTAGGTACTTCAAATCCACAAAACAGTCATGTGTTGCTAGCTTTATGAGCCTTCTCCTTGAGATCAATTACCGCTATCTCCCAGAGTTACTGCTGGATCTGATCCTGCTTGATACACCCGATGGGCGTAATACTGTTGATCTCAAAGGCGACGATCTACTAAAGCAACATTCAGCTATGTACCCCGTCGCCCTTGTCGAAATCCTAGATATGTTGCAAACCCATAAAGCCATTCGATTTGACTTTGGCGACACCACTATCGGCGAACTATACGGTTATGAAGAACAAGCTCAGTACATTGAGAAGCTCAATATTACGAGGCTAATTAATATAGACCAGAGTGTAGTTGACGAAGCACGCATTGAACTCAGCACACCGAACTCTGCCCTAAGCCAGGGCATGTACAGCTTCGTGCTTTTCCATTGCAGCCAAAAGATCCTCAGAAAGCACTGCCTTAAACACGACATGGATTTCTTACCGTCTTTATCTAAGCGAAATGTGATCAATCTGTTTCCTGAGGTTACCACCTTCCTTGATCTCAACGATGCGTTTGATTTCATTCTCGGAAACATCAAAAGAAACCAGAAAACTGGAGTCATTACATTAAAAAACATTGCCCGTGACTACGTCGCTGGATTCATGACATTTTATATCACTAGTCGCGCACTGACTCGGGCTCAAGACCTGGCGCTATCAAATTGTGAATCTATCGAAACGACCCCGCTTATGGACATGGTCCTCAAGGAGTTATTCGGATTTGAAGACCCGATTGAACTGTCTAGATGGTCACCTCGGCCCAATTGGTAGCAATTAAGGCCATCTCTGCACCTAAACCTTCCCTAAATAGTAATTGGGCAAAAAATGGATTTAACCCGTAAAAGAAGGCTGCCATTAAGACCAAGTACTGGCCATCGATTGTTGGCTTGCTGTTCACGTTAATATCACTCCTCCGGCTAGGTTGGAACGATAGTGCACTTCTGATTAGATATATAATGAATAATTAGAGCTATTGATTAATAGTGTGCATCTAGTTAGGTGGCCGATTCTGGGTTTTCATCTACGAAAATAGCGGAGGTAAGTACATGAGGCTAGACATCAAGCATTGGCAGATGCTCAAGGCTATCGATGAAGCAGGTACGTTAAGAAAAGCCGCATACGTGTTAGGCATAACGCAGTCTGCGCTAAGTCACCGACTTGCCGAAGCTGAAAGGCGTTTGGGTGGTTTGTTATTTGAGAGGGAGGGCCGCAGGCTTCGGCAGACATCTGCTGGTCGGGCCATGACACAGACCGCCAATCAAATCATACCTGCGCTACAGCGTGCTGAATTTGATTTTCAGCAGATGGCGAATAATGAAACGACAGTGGTTCGCTTTGGTGTTGCTGCCTATAGTTGCTATCACTGGTTGCCGTCATTTTTAAAGGTAATGTCTAAGAATGAGCCTGGCATTCAACTGGAACTGGTTGCCTCGGCAACGCAAAACCCGCTACTAAATCTTCAGGAAGGTACTGTTGATGTTGTACTAGCACCCGGACATTTGGCGATCCCTGGTATCGATTCAATTCCAGTTTTTAAGGATGAACTGGTTTTGGTAACTCACTCAAATCATGCGTTGGCCACAAAACAATTTATTGAAGCAACAGATCTGGAAGGTGAAGACTATCTGACCTATAGCAAATCTGCACAGCCCGGCTTTGAATATGAACGATTTATACGGCCCTCTGGAGTCGTTCCTCACCTAGTGACAGTTGTAGAAGTGACAGACGCTATTGTAGAACTGATAGCCGCAGGCTTTGGTGTGAGCATTCTTTCGAGATGGGCAGTCCAGTCGGCCATTAAAAATGAAAGTATATCGGCCGTTAGCCTGGGAGAATCCAAGCTTGATCTGGGGTGGTCAGCATTGGTCCGCGAGTCAGAACCTACCTCGGCTGCGCCAAGAGTTGTGTCGCGTAGATTGGCAGAATGGTTTCAGTTTTAAGTTACAGGCCCGGCCACTACAAGGTAATCAGGGAAGGAAGTCAGCGTCCGCTAATGTCACCGAGGTAGGAGTGACCGGTTTGTCTTAGTGTTCTGCGATACCGGCCCGCAAGCTTGAGCCTCAGATTGT
>JBALWS010000207.1:0-4576 GCA_036960405.1 Halopseudomonas sp.
CCATTGGGGCCGAGCAGGGCGTGAAACTTACCGGCATAGAGTTGAAAATCGATCCCCTTCAATGCGGCAAATTGTCCGTAATGGAACTGCAGCTTGTCGATCTCTAGCAAGGCTGGCTCAAGGGGGGCTTTGAGCGTAGCAACTGAGTCTGTCGGCAGCGGGGCGTTCATGGCTTGACCGCCAGTCCCCACGGGTAACGGCCGACCTTGATCGACTTGGTCACCTTGAGTCGGTCGACATCGATGATCGAGACGTCGCCGCTGATACCGTTGGTGGTCAGTAGCTGCGTCTGGTCCGGGCTGAATGCCATATGCCACACCCGTCGGCCAACCAGCAGGTAGTCGAGTACCTTAAAGCTCTGCGCGTCGACCACCGCGACATGGTTGGCAGGTCCCAGTGCGACAAAGGCGTAACGGCCGTCGTCGGTCAGCTTGATCCCGACCGGTTGGACCTTGTCGGGGTGGACGCCGCGGATCTTGAAACTCAATTTGTGGATGATCTCGCGGCTGTCGACGTCGATCACCGCGACGCTGCCGCCAATCTCAGAGCTGGCCCAAAAGCGGCTGCCGTCCTGGTTGAATTCGACATGGCGCGGGCGCTGGTCGACGCGGGTGTTGTGGACCAACTGGTGAGTTTCGGTATCGATCCAGTGCAGCATGCTGGTGGTTTCGGAGGTGTTGATCGCGAGTTTGCCGTCGGGGCTGATCGCCATCCCTTCGGGTTCGACCCCGACATCGATCTGCGCCAGCACGGTGCGAGTTCGTGTATCCACCACGGTCACCAGCGCGTCGTCCTCGTTAGAGATATAGAGTCGGCTATCGTCGGGATGGAGCGAAAACTGCTCGGGGTCTTCACCCGAGGGCAGCTCGTCGATAATGCGGTGGCTGGCTACGTCCATCACCTGCACCGTGTCGTCGTCGCTGGCGCAGATATAGAGCTTGGTGTAGTCCTTGTTGAAGGTGATACCGCGCGGCCGTTGGCCGACCTCGATGGTGTCGATCACCTGTTGGCTGTCCAAGTCGATCAACGACAGGCTGTTGTCTTTTTCGTTGGAGACGTACGCGATCGAAGCACTGGCCTGGACTGAGGCGAGGCACAGTGCCACGGCAATCGGTTTGATAACTAGAGCGAGTGGTTTCATTTGGTGACTCCGGCGATGAGGTTCTGGCAGTGGCTTTCGGCACGGTCAAAACCGAGCGTGTCGAGCTCGCTGAGAGGGTGCAAGAAGCCCTCTTGCGGTGATTGCGATACCAATGCGCGCGGGTGCACCAGCGGGATCGGCTGGCGCAGTTGACCGTTCCAGGGGCGGTAGCTGAGCTTGCGGCCTTTGAACCCGGCCAACTGGAACTGTTCACTGAGTAGATGCTGGCGCAGCGCTTGGGCATCGGTTTGATTCAATGCCGAGACCGCTTCTCCGATGCTGCGCAGGGCGACCCAACCGGCATAATCGGTGCTGTTCATCCAGCGCTTGGCGAGTGTTTGGAAACGGCGTTGCAGCTGCGCCGCACCCCATTGCTCGACCACCCGGTGCCAGGCGACCGGAGTCAATCCCTGGGTGCCGACTACCGGGCGCGGCTGCCAGGTGTTGTAGAGCAGGTATTCGCCAAAATCGCCGAGTTCGTCGGCCACCACCACCGCATCGTAATCATGGCCTTGAGTAAACAGCGGCACCTCGCGCTGCGCGGCACGCCGTAGATCGGTGTTAAAGCTCCAGGCCTTGGTTTCGACGATGCGGCTACCGAAGCGCTTGGCCGAGCGGCGTAGCGATGCGGTGTAATCCAGATCGGCTTGGCCGTGAACCAGTAGCCAGTTTTTGAGTTTTTTGCTGGTCATCCACTGTGCCAAGGCATCGGTCAGCATCGCGCGGCTGGGCAGGGTGTGGAGGGTATTGCTGAGGCATTGTTGGCGGCGTAATGCATTATCAGGCGCACCGATATTGAACAGCAGTAGCTGCTGGTCGGTGAATGGGTTGGCCAGTTGCAGCAATGCATCGGCAGGCAGATTGACGATCAATAGCTGCACACCGTCGCGCTGCCACTGCGCGGCTTGATCCAATAGGGGTTGCAGTTGCTCGGAGCGGTGTTCGAGCAGCTGGTAGCGATGGCCGAGAAAACGCCCGCCTGCGTTGTTGTCCTGTAACCCCAAGCGAGCACCCTGCAAGCCGCTGTCCTCGGGCTCGGGCAGTACATTCGAGAGCAGTGGCGGGCGTGGTTGAATCCACTCCAGATAACCAATCTTGATGCTTAGTTCTACCGTAGTGGCGGCGCTAGCCGTTGTTGTTACCGTGCTCAGTAAGAGTGCCACTATCAGCACGAGCAGTCTGCATAGCGGGCTGTCGCAATAGTCTATACGCATCTGCAACCACCTCTGTTTTGTTGTTATCGATTTAGGGAGCCTCTGATGCCCCGCAGGGCAAGATCTGAAGTGCACAGACTTCTTTGCTAAGGGCTAGGGCCATTAGCTGCAGCCCACGCCTAGATTCTGCACACTTCAGGTCTTGCAGAAACGCTATTGGACTTAATCATAGGCTCCTTAGGACCATTCTCTGACGGCTTGGGTGTTGGTGGAATATGTAATAAGTACCGTTAATTTACTCCTCTAGTACTATTTCTGAGTGCCGAAGAGGGCGCCTAGCATAGTAGCTCTGCTACCACTGACTAGGACTGCCGCCATGCCGCACTATTTGAATAGTTCTCTGCTTAACCAACTTCGCTTGCTGTTAATCCCCATGCTTTTCTTTGCCTCGTTTGAGACAAGCGCTCAGGGCGATTTGACCCGCAAAGCCGTTGCGTTACCCGACCTGGTGCTAGGGTCTGAGGTGACCGATTACGCGATGTCGAACAAGCACTATCAACTTGAAACCGGTCAGGCCTACAAACTCAAAATTGTTTCAAGTGGCCTCAAGGAGTACGCCGTTGAGGCGCCCGAATTCTTCGCTTCGATCTATCTGCGCAAGGTTGAGGCCGGCGGGATGGAGATCAAAGCCACCGGTCTGGTGCAGCTCGAATTCGAAGATCAGGGCGAAGCCGAGATCTATTTTGTGCCGATCAAGTCTGGATCGTTCCGCTTCTTTGCACGTGGCCTGGAGGCGAAAGGGATGGAAGGGGTGTTTGAGGTGCGTTGAGTCGTTCAGGACACGACTTACTACCAATCGGCGTACTACCAAGGAACCAGTCGGCGGACACCAAAGTGCTCTGGGGCGCAGACAGCTCACTTCTTAGAATGGTATCAGTGAGATTTTGAAAATAACAAAAGGGGCGTTCGAAAAACCGCAGTCGGTTTTTCTGCTATCCCAAAGAATACGGGTGATTGTCATGACAAAACGTTTATCAACCACAGCTAGTGTACTGGCTGCTGCGGCTTTTGCGGTTACGGGTCAGATTTGGGCCCACGGAGACGTGACGCCCCAGAATGTCGATGTTACAGGTTTGGACCCTTTGGGTGAGGAGTGGCTGGAAGAGAACCCTTATCGCGGCAATGAGCTAGCGATCGAGATCGGTAAATCAGCCTACGCACAAAACTGTGCCCGCTGCCACGGCTTGGATGCGATCTCGGGCGGCATCGCCCCCGACCTGAGAGAACTGGAATCGGGTATGGAAGGTGACGAATGGTTCGCTTACCGGGTCGTAAATGGTGCCGTGCGCAACGGCGTACCCTATATGCCGAAGATGGCCGACTTTCTGAGCCAGGAATCACTGTGGTCTATTCGTGCTTGGTTAGAAACCCGGCCTGCGGATTAGATCGATGTTAAACCTGCCATCAAACTACAGTCTGCGAAAAAGGATCAGCGCTATGCCGTTTTTAATCGCTGTGTTGGTATGTTGTTTGTGCAGCAATGTTCAGGCGCGTAGCTATGAGGATGTGATGGCCGACGGCACGCTACGGGTGGCGGTGTACCGCGATTTTCCCCCTTACGCGTTTGAGCAAAACGGTCAGACCAAGGGTGTCGACGTCGAGCTGGCGCAGACGATAGCGGACCAGCTAGGACTGCAGTTGCAGCTGCATTGGATGATCGCCGATGAGAACCTGGACGATGATCTGCGCAACCATGTTTGGAAGGGCCATTATCTGGCGCGTGAAGAAGATGGCCCGATGCTGCGCCGGACTGTGGCCGATGTGATGTTACGCGTGCCCTACGACCGAGAATTTGCCTATAAGGTCGACCCGGATGGTCGGGTGATCAACGACCTGGTCCACTTCTTCTCCCCGTATCAGCGCGAGCGCTGGGCGCTGACCTACGATGGCGCGCGGATGGAAATGTTCGAGAACCTGGCGGTATTCCAGTACGACCGGGTCGGGGTCGAGATCGACAGCTTGCCCGATTTTTATCTCAGCAGCGCCTTTCGTGGCCGCTTGCGGGAGAATATCGAGCATTTTCCCACCGTGCTGGCGGCGATGGAGGCGATGGATGCGCAACGGATTCCAGCGGTGATGGGGATGCAGTCACAGTTGCAGTGGAGCAGTACCCAGTTGGCGCGTAGCGAGCAGATCCTGCAAGCCGATGTGCCGTTTCCGAATTTGGCTAAAACCAGCTGGGATGTCGGCATGGCGGTCAAAGACGACCACCGTCAGTTAG
>JBALWS010000208.1:0-4565 GCA_036960405.1 Halopseudomonas sp.
ATCGGTCCAACCGCCATCGATCTGATCCCGGCCCCGTTTGATCTGAACCATCTGCGACAAATCGCCCAGTTTTTTCCGAAACTGTTGCTCGACCCTATCTAGACTCAACCCTTGGACAATATGTTGATAACTATCAAACACATCAATATGGGCTGGCCGAACAGGGTTATCAAACAGGTAGTGGGCGCTAAAACGGCAAGCATCGAGCTTGGCGCCACTAAGCTGGTCACCGCCGAGTTCTGAAGATTGTGCCAGTCGATTGGTGATCAACGACAACTGCCGGTGGTACGCCAACCCCAAGCCATACAGTGCCAGCGAGCGACTGAAGTCGGCCTCACTCTTACCGCCGAAAATGTAGCCCTTTCGGTAGTTCATCACCCAGTTGTCACCGATATATTTACGGGTAACACCATCGAGATTCGGCTCAGCATCGCCGGTAGCCATGCTGAGCTGATTAAGAAATTCCTGCTTCTGCAATCCGCGTGGCAGCCACAACGCCTGGTGCAGATAATCGCCGTAATGAAACGCCTCATTGACGTTCAGCAGTTTGGCCAACTGGGCGCGACACTGGCCTTCAACGGTTTTACGGCCGACATTATTAAGATCCTTGAGCACTACCAGCATATCGGTCTGAAATGGTTTCTTAAAGAAACTGAACCCGTACACCGTACTGTCAGGAAAGCTCATCTTGGCAAAGCGGCTGCTGGCATTAAGGCTGTCGTAGAAAGGCGCCACCTTTTGCACCGGTAGTTGCATACCGTAGTTCTGCGGTGTTGCTGCTTTGCTGCTGTCGAGAAGAAAAAACAGTGCGACCTTTGCGCCCATAACCCTATCCCTTAGTTACCCGAGGATCTGTTGTGTGATCCAGCCTAACCCAAACGATGATTATCACAAGTATAGAACCGACTTTGTTGATTAATCTCAAGGTTTAACGGCCGATAGGCGCTTTTCAATAGGCCAAGTTACTCCGCGTTGACCAGCAGACCGATTAATCCCAACCATAACCCAATGGTTTTGAAAGTCGCCACTACTCCGCTATGCTTGCACACGCAATTTAGCTTCCGAGAACCCGGCTTTGATCACCGACCCGTTTTTTTACCTGTGCGCCATTCCTGCTGTGCTGATTGTCGGTATTTCTAAAGGCGGTCTCGGCGGTGGTTTGGGGTTGATCGCGGTGCCGTTGATGTCTTTGGCTGTCACCCCGTTTCAAGCAGCGGCTATCTTACTGCCCATCCTCTGTGTGATGGACCTGGTCAGCATGTGGGGTTTTCGGGGCCGCTACGACAGCGCCAACCTGAAAATTTTATTGCCTGCCGCGATTCTGGGGATAGGCATCGGTGCGCTGACATTCCAGTACCTGACCGAAACCCATATCAAGCTGATCATCGGCGTGATCGCGCTCGTGTTTACCCTCAATTTCTGGATCAACAAACTGCGCCAGCGCAGCCCTGCTAAAACCTTGGCCAACCCGATCAAGGGTAGCTTCTGGGGTACCTTGGCGGGCTTTACCAGTTTCAGCGTCCATGCCGGCGGCCCACCGATGAATATCTATCTGCTGCCGCAACAACTCGACAAAACCCTATTTGCCGGTACCACCGTGATCTTTTTTGCAGTGGTCAACTACGTCAAACTGGTGCCCTACACACTGCTGGGGCTGTTCGAAACCGCTAACCTGATGACCTCACTGGCGCTGATTATCCTCGCCCCGATCGGTGTCTACTGCGGTATCTGGATGCACAAACGGATCAACGACACCTGGTTCTACTTGATCTGCTACGGGCTGCTGTTTTTGACCAGCCTTAAGATTCTCAACGAGGCGGTCGCTGAATTGCTACAGTAACGCTTTCATATCGGGTTCAGCATTTGCTTGCTAAGCTACCTGCTACAAAACAAAGGAGCCTGCCGATGCGCCATCGCTTGCCTACACATCTCAGCAACTGCTGTTTAACTGCAATACTTCTGTTTGCGAGCTTAGTGCTTAGCGGCTGCGCTAGCTTACAACCCGGCTTCGAAAACCCGACCGTCAGCATCAACTCATTCGAGGTTTTACCCTCTAACGGGATGGTCCCTAAGTTCGGTATCGGCTTGCATGTTATCAACCCCAATCGTACTCCCCTAACACTACAAGGGCTGGTCTATACCGTCGAGATTGAGGGCCATAAGGTCATTACCGGCGTCGCCAACGACTTGCCGGAGATTGAAGCGTACGGTGAGGGAGATATTACCCTGCAGGCCAGCGCAGACCTGTTCAATGGCTTGAGAATGCTAACCGGGCTAATCCAGAATCAGCAGGGCAGTGTTGATTACAACCTGACTGCCCGGCTCAATGTCAGCAACCTGCTGCCGGATATAGAAGTGTCAGACAGCGGTCAGATCGATCTATCGGCAGCGCTTCAACCGCGTTAAAACGCTGCCACCGATCCTTAGCTGATCATCATAAGAAGGTGTGAAACGCGACCAACGCCGCTGCCAATCCCAACATGATCGGATGGATATCACGGAACTTACCGGTCACCGCGTGGATCGCTACGTAGGAGACCACCCCGAGGGTGATACCGTGAGCGATCGAGTAGGTAAACGGCATCGCGATAACGGTCAAAAATGCAGGGACCGCATCTTCCATCTTTGACCAGTCCAGCTCTTTGGCTGCCCCCATCATCATCGCCCCGACAACAATCAACGCCGGAGCCGTCGCCAAGGCTGGCACCGCAATAAACAGCGGCGTAAAGAACATCGATAGCAGGAACAGCACCCCCACCACGACCGCCGTCAGGCCGGTACGACCACCCTCTTCGATACCGGTAGCCGATTCGATATAGGTGGTCACGGTGCTGGTGCCCAACAGCGCGCCAGCAGTAGTTCCGGTGGCATCGGCCATAAAGGCCCGGTCAGAACCCGGTAGTTCGCCTTTGTTATTGAGGAAGCCGCCCAAGCGCCCGACACCGAGCAAGGTTCCGGCGGTATCGAAGATATCAACGAACAAGAACGCGATCACCACGGTGATCAACGCACCGCTAAAAATTTGCGAGAAATCCAGCGCCATCAAGGTTTCGGTCGGCATCGTCGGCCACGCGATAAACTGCTCGGGAGCAGGTGACAAACCGGAAAGCCAAGCAATCGCGGTCAGTGTCACGATACCGATCAAGATAGCGCCCTTTACCTGACGCACGATCAAGGCGCAGGTCAGGATAATACCGGCCAACGACAGCAATACTGCCGGATCGTGCAGGTCACCCAAGGTCACCAAAGTGGCTGGGTGATCGACGGTAATGTTGGCGTTCTGGAAGCCAATAATCGCCAAAAATAAGCCGATACCGGTCATGGTAGCGATCTTGATCGCCTGCGGAATCGCATTGATCAAATGGGTACGCACACCGGTCATCGCCAGTGCCATGAAGATCACACCTTCGATAAAGACCGCTGCCAGTGCCACCTGCCACTCAACCCCCATGCCCTGAACCACACCGAAGGTGAAGTAGGCGTTGAGCCCCATACCGGGGGCCAGCGCAAACGGAAAGTTGGCGTACAAACCCATGATCAATGTCGCGATGCCCGCCGCCATAGCCGTCGCGATCGCGACATCGTTAGCCGGCATACCCGCCATGCTAAGAATCTGCGGGTTCACAAACAGAATGTACGAGATCGTTAAAAACGTTGTCACACCGGCCCGAATCTCGGTGCCGATATCACTGCCCCGTTCAGCAATTTTGAAATAACGCACCAATGCGTCCATACAGCTCCCCTTACTGCACCGTAGAGTAACGACAAAATCGTTACCAAAACGTGCCCGTTCACCACTTCGTCGACGGCGAACCGAGCATCCAAAAATAAAGTCGCCTAGGATAAACCACTACCGCCGCAGCGCCGATCATTTTTTTAGACTAAAGATCAATATTTCAAACACAAGATCTTGCCAGAAAAGTCAGAAAAGATTACTGTGCCCGGTTTACTCATCATCGTTCTTTATTTGTATATAAAGATTCCGAGGAATTCACATGGTCGATAAAGTCTATCTTTCCGCGCAGGATCTGCTGGAAGATTCATTCCGGTTAGGATTGGAGATATTTAAGAGCGACTTCCGTCCCGACTTTATCGTCGGCGTATGGCGCGGGGGCACCCCGGTAGGCATCGCGGTGCAGGAGATTCTCGATAATCTCGGAGTCAAAACCGACCACATCTCGATCCGCACCTCGTCCTACACCGGCATCGGTGAACGGAATCGAGAAGTACGGGTCCACGGCCTTGATTACATTATTCGCAACGTCAACGCCGACGACTCGCTACTGATCGTAGACGACGTCTTCGACACCGGCCTGAGCGTCAAAGCAGTGATCGACACGCTGCGAATCAAAGCGCGGCTGAACACCCCCAACGATATCCGTATCGCCACCCCTTGGTTCAAACCGATCAATAACAAAACCGATCTCGAACCCGATTACTACTTGCATAAGTCCGATGACTGGCTGGTGTTTCCGCATGAGCTTAATGGCTTGGACCGTGAAGAAGTACTGGCCAACAAACCGGGCATGAAGGCGATCTTCGAAGAGTACGGTATCTAATACCCT
>JBALWS010000209.1:0-4513 GCA_036960405.1 Halopseudomonas sp.
TATAACCGAGCTATCCCTGAAGAGGGTATCCCATATCCATAGCGCCACTCACAATGCTCAATCTCACTGGTTCTGGCACAGGAGTGGCGTGAAAGCGCATAGACCGGACATGGCGCTGACTTCCGATTTTGACGGCTGTATCTACTTTCCGGTCATCGACACTGACAGTACGGATTCGCCACATCATGAAGCATTTTCATCGAGTTCTTGGTGGCCACAAATCCATGCGATATTTTTAGTAAGTGCGCCTGCGGCTCTCTATCAGCAAGGTCGTAATACTGCTATATCGACACGTACTAAACCGCTCGCGCGGTACTGGCTGCAACCTGTAGTCCCCGGCATTTACCTCATATCATCCTGATCCCTGCTGGCACTGTCCTATGAGAAGCGGAGGGTATTTCCCCTCTGTTTCTTGATAGGAGCAGCATCATGGCTATTTCCAACATATCTATCAGCCCATTACGCCAACGTTTTATCGAGGATATGACGCTGCGTAAGCTGGCGCCCCGTACCCAGTCAGGTTACATCCGCGCTGTTAAAAAGCTGGCTCTATTCCTCAGGCATTCTCCTCACACTGCCACCCCTGAGGATCTGCGGCGATTCCAGTTGCAGATGGTCAGTGATGGCGTTTCAGCGACTAACTTGAACGGCACCATCACGGCCTTGAGTTTTTTCTTTAACGTGACGCTGGATCGTGTCGGTTCCCTTCGATTGATGAGCCCGGTCCGATTACCGCGCAAGCTCCCGGTCATCCTCAGCCCCAAAGAGGTCGCTCGCCTGCTTAATGCCGCCTCGAACCCCAGGAACAAGACCGCACTGGCGGTCGCCTATGGAGCCGGTTTACGCGTCAGCGAGGTGGTTTCCCTCAAGGTTAACGATATTGATAGCCAACGGATGGTGCTGAGAGTCGAGCAAGGTAAAGGCAGCAAAGATCGTTATGCCCTTCTATCCCCTGCATTACTTAATCTGTTGCGGGATTGGTGGCGCATCGCCCACGCACAACATTTGATGCTGTGTGATGGCTGGCTATTTCCGGGAAGGAACCCCGTCAACCACCTGACGGACCGACAGCTCAGTCGCGTCTGCCATACCGCTGCCATGCAAGCCAAGATCCGTAAACGGGTATCCATGCATACGCTGAGGCATAGCTTCGCCACACACCTGCTAGAACAGAAGGTCGATATCCGAGTGATTCAGGTGCTGCTCGGCCATAACCAACTGGGGACGACTGCTCACTATAGTCAGGTCGCTAATCGAACGCTGCGTGACGTCAAAGGTCCGCTTGAGTACCTGACGTTGCAACCCCCGGCTAGCTGACCCTTTACCGTGGTAAACATACCGCTGGAAGTTGCGGATATCTTCCGTGCCTGTGGCCCTGCCTGGCGCCGAGCCAGGTCGGGACGCCTCAATCTCGGACAGCTCAAGGTGATGTCGGCGATCGAACGGTGTCGCAGCGCCGAACTCGGTGGGCATGTACTGCGTTGCGAACGCTGCGCAGAGATCCAGATCGCTTACAACTCGTGCCGCAACCGGCATTGCCCCAAGTGTCAGGCCTCCGCCGCCCAACGCTGGCTAGATGCACGTCAGGCAGACCTGTTGCCGGTGGATTACTACCATGTGGTTTTTACCCTGCCGGCTCCGATCAGTGACATCGCTTACCAGAACAAAGCGGTGATCTACCACCTGCTGTTTAAAGCCGCAGCCGAGACGCTGCTAACGATTGCGCGAGATCCTCGCCACCTCGGTGCTCGTATTGGCATCACGATGGTGTTGCATACCTGGGGCTCGGCGCTCACCCACCATCCCCATGTGCACTGCATCGTGCCGGGTGGAGGCTTGGCGATTGAAGGTGACCGGTGGCAGACCTGTCGGCCGGGATTCTTCCTACCGGTGCGGGTGCTATCACGCCTGTTTCGACGTTTATTCCTCACCAGGCTTGAAGCTGCGCATCAGGACGGGGAACTGCACTTCTTCGGCAAGCATCGGCGCTTGGCGGATGCCCAGGTCTTTGCCGACTGGTGCCGACCCTTCAAACAACACGAATGGGTGGTGTATGCCAAACGTCCCTTTGCCGGCCCCGAATCGGTGCTGGCCTATCTGTCGCGTTATACCCACCGGGTGGCCATCGCCAACAGCCGCCTTATCTCCCTTGATAAGCGCGGAGTGACCTTCAAGTGGAAAGACTATCGGCAGCCGGGACGCACCCGGCACAAGAGTATGACCCTAGCTAGCGATGAGTTCATCCGCCGCTTCCTGCTACACGTCTTGCCGCACGGTTTTCACCGCATTCGTCACTACGGGTTGTTCGCTAACGGTGGACGGGCAGAGAATCTGATTCAGGCTCGCAAGCTGCTTAACGTCGAGATCAAGGAACAACCGGCTGACGCTGCCGAGGCGACCAGTCCATCGACAGACAGTACTTACACCTGTCCTGCCTGTGGCGGCCCAATGATAGTGATTGAGATGTTCGAACGAGGCCAGCTGCCTCGCGCGCCGCCGAGGATAGCCGCATGAACTCTGAAATAAGTATCCATCCAGGCTGTCGATCCAGGTCGGCAGGGCCACAGTGCGATCTGGGTGTTCAGAAAGTGAGATATCAGTCTGTTGTTGCCCGTAACCCAGAGGTAACGGGGGCAGAACGAGTCCGTTCTCCCTATGGATTAACGAAAATACTCATCAGTCGGTTTGTTGCACCGAGGCTCATCGGGTGGAGCGATGCCCTAATCCCCATAGATCCACAGCCACCACTAAACCGAGTTTCGAACCCCGCGGTTTCCTACATGTCGTTTTCTGCAACACCTGCCCGCTGATACTGCCGAGTAACAATCTGAGGCTCAACCTTGCGGGCCGGTATCGCAGAACACTAAGACATTGCTGACATTAGTGCGTACTTATTTCGGAGATTATTTCTAGATCTCCATCTTCAGTAACGAGAGGCATCGTCGTTGCCTGCTTCTATTGCTGCGCTACTACCGTAGCTTCCAACTCGCCTGGCATCCATCACTCTTGGTGATCTTGGATAATCGGTCGCTCAAGGGCGCTTAACTGATTTTTCGGTACCTACATTTATTGTCTCGTGCTTGCCCACCCGAACCTTTTCATCACCCCCTTATCCCTCCTCATTCGTCCTATTTCTGGCTAAGTTGTATTTGTATGACAAATTGGTTGATTTTCGACCTCTCTTCACATACGATACGTTTTGTATCGTTTTAGGCATAGCAACTAGCCTTTGGATTGACTTATATGGATCAACCGAGCGAAACAGACATTAAAATCTATATTAATTACCATACCGATCCAATTCGTATTGTTTTAAAGGACTGCTTGATACTTTTCGTTATTCCAATATCGATACTCTTTCTATCGTTACTAGAGACCCATTAACTAACTTACGGACTAACATTTATGGACCAATCAAGTGAAACAGATGTAAAGCCGGGCCCTTTGGCTGGAATAACCGTACTGGACTTCTCACGCGTGCTTGCCGGCCCTTATTGCACCATGGTGTTGGCGGATCTCGGCGCCCGGGTAATCAAAGTTGAAAGGTTTGGCACTGGCGATGACACCCGTGCATTCGGTCCTTTCGTGGGAACGGACTCTGCTTATTTCATGTGCTTCAACCGAGGCAAGGAAAGTATTTCGCTTGATATCAAATCGCCCCGTGACCGGGAGTTGTTAGAGCGCCTTTTAGACAGTTGTGATGTGGTGGTCGAGAACTTCCGCCCCGGCGTCATGGAGCGTCTCGGCTACGGACCCGAGCGGCTTGCCAAAACCCATCCCCATATTATTTACACCTCCATCTCCGGCTTCGGCCACAGTGGTCCGTTCAGTGAATTGCCGGGCTACGACATGGTGGTGCAGGCGATGGGCGGGGTCATGAGCCTGACCGGCTGGCCCGATGAGGAGCCCGCCCGCGTTGGCACCAGTTTTGGAGACTTAGGAGCCGCACTGTTCGGCGTGGTGGGTATTTTGGCGGCACTCCACAGCCGAAATCATGATGCGCAAGGCGCTCGTGTCGACATCGGCATGCTTGACTGCCAGGCAGCTTTGATGGAGACGGCACTGGCTCGCTACGACGTGGAAGGTATCGTGCCGACGCGGACCGGTGATAATCACCCCTCCCTGGCGCCATTTGAAACCTTTATGGCCGGTGACGGTAAGTTTGTGATCTGCGCGGGCAATGACACGTTGTTCCTGCTGATGGCTGACGCCTTAGGGTCGCCGCATCTGGCGCTGAAACCAGAATTCCTGACCAATGATCAACGGGTTCAAAATCGTAAGCAGCTGGTCTCGGACGTCGAAGAAATCACCAAAACCGAGCCGATGCAGCATTGGATCGACGCTCTCAATGAAGCCGGGGTGCCCTGTGCGCCGATCAACACCATCGATAAACTCTTCAGCCATCCCCAGCTGCTCGCCCGCAACATGATCGTCAAGGTGAAAGGGGAAAATGAGCGGCCGGTGCGTACCGCCGGTAATCCCATCAAGATGAGCACTCTGTCCGAGATTGATC
>JBALWS010000210.1:0-4461 GCA_036960405.1 Halopseudomonas sp.
AGAATTACTTCAGGCTGTATAGGGAAGTGTCGCACTTGGGAGTTGAATTCGCGAGTCCCTACAATTTTCTTAACATCCGAAGTTTTCCACTTTGAAAGCAATTTAGGTCTCATGCCTGTAACTGCCACAGCTTGGCATATATCCCGAACCCCCTTCTGCTTAGCGCTCATTGGGTGCCATAATAACAGCGACATAACTCTTCTGTATTCGTTTGCTGTAAGCGGCCTAACCATCTCTGGCATCCTTATGTACAGTGCGTATATATGTAACATAGGTTGTTACTTAGAGATTTTCAAGCAAGAAAATACTCTAAAAGATCCAGTGTCACTTTAAGAACTCGATTGTTTTTTAGTAGCACGATAGATTTATACTTAATGGCCTAAGTCGTGCTCTGTGATTGTCGTGCAGCACTTTCAGGCTCCTCATCCGAGATACCAATATCCAGGCTCCATCGTGCCTTGTTGTCGTCAATGCCAGTAGTAATGTCGCTGGTACCTGTGTGTCAGTCTAGGCAACGCACTCGAACCGAATCAGGATCGGGTTTCTCAGTAGGGAAGCGAAAGCCGGTGAAGAACAGCTCCCATTGTCGCTGTTTGCAAGAGTTGACGTAGAACTCGTCTCTCTCGTTCTGGGGCAGTTGAACTCAACTTTCGTTTCACGGAGAGTTTTCCTTAAGCCTGCGGTTTCTTAATTTATGTACTTTGGTTGCAACTTTTTTTAGTTCAACGAGGTTTTCTTATGGCGGACGGGGTTTAAGCCTGTCAGCTCTTTGAGCTCTTTGAGCTCAAGCTTTGCTTCTTGGAGATCCTTTTTTGCCTGCTCGAGAGAAGCTTTTTGTTTGGCGGATTCTTTGTCCAGTGCAACTAGCACTTCAAGGCATTCGATGGGGTAGCCCAAAATTATGATTGATATTTCAAAGAAAGATCAAAAATGATGGGAATTATGATTGAAATGAGATCACGTATTCTCCTACTCCCATATCAACATTATGTCATTGAAAAACTGAGCATTATCTCCAGAAAGACATAATATCTATCTTAATTTTGTCGCAACTTTATCCAATGAAAGGGCGCTATCCCAAACACTATTGGCCCGACGACCCGCTGCAGGCCGAAGCGCTTAGAGGAACTAAAAAACAACGCGACCGAACCCACAAGCGCTAGCCGCACCACGCGGATAAATGCTTGCCCAGAAAGGGGTGACCTACACTTATTCTCATATGAGATAAGATCGGGTAGCCGCCATGGAGAAGATCAGCTCCGACCTCAAACCACCAACAACGCTGCTGTTTGACTGGCACGGAACCCTAGTCGATACCCTCGATGCGATGTTTGATGCGATGGAGGAGATGCTGCCTCAGCTGGAAGAGTTGAATCTGGTTGATTGCTTACTGCCCGAGCACCGCTGCCGCACTGAGGAGGATGCCAAGCTGGTACGCTACATCCGCATTTTCCGCCGACTTCACCCCAAAATCCTGGCCGAGCGCCGGGTCTCACGCACCGATATTTTCAACGCTGTCTTTGGTGACGACCTCGACGCCAAGCGTATCGCCCATCAAGCCTACAACCAATGCTATCGACGCCACTTCGGCAAGGTGCATCCGTTTCAGCAAGGGGTTGGCAGTTACCTCAAAACGCTTAAAAAGTTAGGGCTTAAACTGGGGATCGCCACCAATCGTAGCCGCGAATTTCTCGACCACGAGATCCAGCTGGTCGACGACGGCGACTGGGCCTATCTGATCGATACCACCGCCTGCGCCGACGATGTCACCCAGTATAAGCCCCACCCTGATGTGATAGATGCCGCGCTAGTCTCAATCGGCGCGACAGCCGATCGGAGTTGCTGGTATATCGGTGATAGCTATCTGGATATGCTGACCGCTAAACAAGCCGGGGTAGCGGCAGTTTTTTATAACGGTGGCTGCCTCACTCAAGCGGAACTTAAGCAACTCTTTAGCCCCGACCCAAACTGCCAACCGGATGCGATTGTTAACAGCTTTGATGAATTGGTCGACCTGCTAGACCAACTCGAGCAACAACTCCCTCACTGCTTCACCGCTCGGGTAGAGCAAGTCCGCCCGGAGCACTACCCGCCCCCGCAAGCGCCACCCAAACGAATCGAATCCGACTGGCACCCCGCTGTCGCCAAGCTGCAATCGCCCGATGCCATTCTGTTTGATTGGCACGCCACGCTGGTCGACACCCTCGATGCGATGTACCACGCCGTCGACGATATGTTGCCCGAATTACATAGCGTGGGGTTGTTGGACCGGATGGTCGATCCACAAGCTAGCAAATCCCCCGAAGATGCCCGCCTAGTCGAGTACGTGCAGAGCTACAGCCAGCTACACCCTAAAGTCAAAGCCGACCGCAAGATCTCCCGTACCGACATCTTTGAGGTGCTATTCGGCGACGATCAACAAGCCAAGCAGACCGCCCACAAGCTGTTCAACCGCCACTACCGTAACCACTACGGCACCGTATTGCCGTTTGAACCTCAAGTTAAGAAAATGCTCCAGGCTCTCAATCAACTGGTACAGGTCGGTGTCATCACCAACCGTGATCGAGAGTTTTTTGAACACGAGCTGAAAGCGGTCGAAGGCACCGGCTGGAGCGAGCTGTTCTGCTGTAATATCTGCGGTGACGATGTACCGCTACGCAAACCGCACCCGGATCAGCTGCTCAAAGCCGCCACTGAACTGAACATGCCGACCAACCCAAAGATCTGGTACGTCGGCGACAGCACCACCGATGTGATCGCGGCTAAAAAGGCAGGGATGACGGCGGTGTTCTTTAACGGTGCCCAGTGGGATCTGCGCTGGTTGGAGAAAATATTCCCTGGCAATCGGCGCCACCCCCACAAGCCCGATGTTGTCGTCAACGACTTCTCTGAATTCTGGGCACTGGTACTGGCCTGCCATGGCAAGCCCAGCTAACCGCTATGCACCCGTCGCAATCGGTCGCTGCGGATCACGGATCCACTCGCTCCAAGAACCCGCATAGAGTCGCCCGCCCTTGAGTCCTGCGATCTCCATCGCCAGCAGATTATGACAGGCGGTGACGCCGGAGCCACACATCATCACCGCATCGTCAGCAGCGCTCGCACCCAGCAGCGCCAGCCATTCACCGCGTAGCTGATCGGGAGATTTAAAGCTGTTGGTCGGGGTCAAATTATCGGATAACGGACGATTAAGTGCTGCAGGGACGTGTCCGGCCACCG
Source organism: Halopseudomonas sp. (assembly GCA_036960405.1). Taxonomy (GTDB): domain Bacteria; phylum Pseudomonadota; class Gammaproteobacteria; order Pseudomonadales; family Balneatricaceae; genus Motiliproteus. The sequence continues at coordinate 3,220 of JBALWS010000210.1, forward strand.
GATCGATCGGCTCCTGCTCCCCCACAAAACGCTCAACGTTACGCGCATCGACTAAGCAAAAGCCAGGCGGTTCAGCCGCCAGATTGGCCGCAACCTCGGCCGAGTTCAGCAACCAGTCGCTATGCAGCTTTAGCGGGTATTCGCCGCAGCAGGCAGGCGATTCTGATTGGCTGCTGATCGCCCCAGCGGCTGCGATCCACGCCGACAGACCGCCGTCTAGCAACGCCACCCGCTCGTGCCCCAGCCAACGCAGCAGCCACCAAGCCCGTGCTGCCATCGCGCCAGCCATGTCGTCGTAGACCACGACCTGGGTATCGGCAGCAATGCCCCACTCGCCGAGTCGCTTGGCCAACCGCTGCGGATCGGGCAGAGGATGGCGCCCGCTTTGCGGTATGATCGGCGATGACAGGTCATGATCCAGGTGGGCGTAGACCGCAGTGGGTATATGTCCCTGCTGGTACTGCTCGAGCCCTGCCTCGGGTTGCATCAGATTAAAACGACAATCGAGCACCACGCAGCGCCCATCAGCCGAAGCACCCGCCAACATCGCTTCAAGCGACTGCGCATCGATCAGAGTCCGGTAATCCATTACAACCTCCTGCAAGACGACTAATATGGGTTTAGTTTAGTCCGATCAAGCCAGATACTGTGCCCACTCGCCGAGCAACAGCTCCAACTCATTCTGGGCTTTCTGCTTGGCTTTCTTTTTCAAACCCTCGATTTGGGCCTGTTTTTCGGCAATAACCTGAGCGGCTTCGGTAGCCTTGTCTTCAGCACCTTCCACCCTGCTCAACTCGGTTTTGAGTTGCATCAAAATACCGCGGCGACGCCCCGCTTCAGCGTTGGCGATCTGCTCGGCACTTTTCTCTTTCTTCTTGGCCTCGTCTTTGGTTGCACTGACCAGAGTAGAATTGAGCGGTCGGATACCGGTCGCTTCCCGAATCTCACGCATAAACGGCACCGAGTATTCGCGCGCCTTTTCGGCCCCCTTGTTAAGCAGCGCCTCCACGCTATTGAGGTCGTTCATCAGCTCGTTATAGCGCTTGCGCGGTTCGCACAGATAACCATTGAGCGACTCGAACAGCTCCAGTTTGGCGTCGCCCCAGCCGATTCCCTGCTCAAACTTGGCACGGAAGTCGGCCGTCTCAGCGTCGCTGGCAAATAATGAGTACAGTTCAAACAAGGTGCTGCTGTCGGCATCCTTCGGCTCACCCGGCAATTTCGAATCGGTCTTGATCTGCT
>JBALWS010000024.1:0-40584 GCA_036960405.1 Halopseudomonas sp.
TCGATCCGGATACCGAGCCGAACAGCGTACAGCTGATACAGGAGGTGATCGGCAGTCCGCCTTTCATATGCCCGACAAAGGCTTCGATCAAGCCCAGCAGGTTGTGAGCGGTATGGCCTCGGGTCATGATATCGGCAGCCAGGATGAACATCGGCACGGCGATCAGGGCATTGGGCGAGATACCCGTTACCATTTGCTGGATGATCACCTGAGGGTCGGTACCGGAAAAATGGACCAGGCCAATCAGGGCACCTACGGCCAGCGGCACGATCATCGGGAAGCTGAGAAACAGCAAGATGACCATCACCGTGACTAGGGTAAAGGTGACGACGTAGATGTCGAGTTCACCGGCGATGACATCGGAGAAAAACTGGGCGAAGTCGCTCATAGCACATCCTCCGTCACATCAGCTTGGCCTTCGATCAGGTCGTGCGATACATAGATCTCGCTATGGGTCACATTCATCAGGAAGCAGAACAGATACTGGATTGCTGCCATGGTTAAACCCACCGGAATAATGGAATAAATGATGTAAACCGGGAACTGCAGTGCCGGGCTCAGCCGGTTAAGATCCTGCAGCTCCAGCACATAGAAATAAGACAGGTAGGCCAGATAAAACATCAGCATTGATGTTGAGATGGCGATCAGCGTGGCAGTGATTTTTTTGGCACCCTGGCTCAGAGCATCATAAACGGCGGTCATCCTGATGTTGCGACCCTTCCTGACCGCGTAGGCGAAACCGATGAAGGTCACCGCCACGATCAAGAACTGGTTAAGCTCTTCGGAGAAGAAAATACTCTTATTAAAAAAGTACCGTCCCATCGCATTAGCGGTCGAGTTGACCATCATCAACACGATAGAAAAGCCGATGATGAATTTTTCTACTTTTTCCGTAATACGACTTATGTTGTGTAATACTTTTTTCATAATAGCTTTCCCAAAAACCGCCACTCCGTTAGCGGCTTTTTACTTGAGGCTAATTTTTTATTGTTGCTCTGCGACTAACTCTTAGAAGCTGCTTCAACTTCCTGTATTAGCTTTTCAAGAATAGCCTTGGCACCGCTTCTGGCATCGGCCTTTTTGTCTTCGCTATAGGCGTTCTCAACCACATCGTAGTAGGTGTTATGCAGGGTTTTACTCAACTCTTTAAAACGGGCGCGCTCCGCTTCATTAAGCACCACTACCTGCATGTCGGGACGATCCTTGAGGATCTTGTCCATGTTCTCCTTGTTGATCTTGAGCTGATAATCGTACGCAGCAATGTCTGCAGCCTTAATCGCCTTATTGACCATCGCCTGCTTTTCTTCAGAAAGCTTGTTGAACCACTTGCTGTTGGTCGAGACCGTACCGACGTAGGGCTGCTGGCCTGGGAACATCAGGTAGTCCTGCACCTCATGCCACTTGGCGTTGTAGATGAAATAGATCGGGTTGACCATGCCGTCGATGGTTTTCAACTGCAGCGAGCCATAAACCTCGCCCCATGACAGCGGTGTAGGAGTCGCGCCAAAGGCCTTGTAGGTTTCAACCGGGATGGTTGAGGTAAAGGTGCGGATCTTCTGGTTGGCAAAATCTTCCGGGCTTCTGATCGCCTTATTGGCACCCCAGACCATCTCTCCCTCAGACAGCATCGACAGCAGTTTCAGATTGACGTCTTCAAACTTGGGCGCCAGATCGTTATAGATGGTCTTGCTGCCGGTCAGGATCTTACGGGTGACCTCTTCATTGGTGCCCAGTACGTAAGGCAGACTGATCGCCTGCACTTCGGGTACGTAGGAGCCCAGATGGCCGGTACCTACAGAGACAAACTGAATGGTGCCATTGGCCGCCAATTCGACGATGTCGTTTTCGGTGCCCAGCTGACCGTAATAGTAGATCTTTACCCGGATGTCGCCGTCGGACTCCTTCTTGATTACCTCGGCAAACTTCTGAGCATAGATATCCTGGACGTCTTTTTTGTCCTCTTCAGAAGCGAATTTCCAGGTTTCTGCTTGCACGCCAAAGGAGATTCCCAGGACAAGTAGTGCGGCGAATAGTCTTTTCATGGTGTTGCCTCTTATTTTAATTGTCGGCCTCAAGGGTCGTCTTTTTGAGTTTTGGTTTAAGTGTTGGTTTTTATTCCAATCGATCGCACACGAGCTGGATCCAGTAGCTCGCGCCTTTTTCCAAAATACGGTCGTTAAAGTCGTACTTGGGATTGTGCAAAGCGCAGCCACCGACCGATTCGGTGCCGTTACCCAGCAGGGCGTAACAACCGGGCTTAACCCGCAGCATGCTGGAAAAATCTTCGGAGATCGTGAACGGGTCACAACTGCCGTTTACGTTATCGCTACCGAGTACTTTTTCGGCGGCCTCGATGGCGTATTGGGTTTCGGTCGCGCTATTAACCGTCGGGTAGAAGGTGTTAATAAATTCAAAGCGGTAACCGGCACCCGCCGCCTGGCAGACCCCTGCGACGATGCGCTCCATGCTTTGCTCTATCTTTGCCAGGGAGTCTTCGGTAAAGCAGCGACAGTCGCCTTTAATGGTGACCTGCGACGGAATCACGTTGACGGTACCGTTGGTAATAAACTCGGTAGCCGAGATTACCGCCGTCTCATGAATCGCACTAAGGTTGCGCGAGACGACAGTCTGCAGCGCCAGCACCACCTGCGCACCGATAACGATAGGGTCGACGCCCATATGCGGCATCGCTGCATGACCACCGACACCCTCGATGGTAATTTCGAAACTGCTCTCACTGGCCATCAGCGAGCCTGGGCGCACGGTAAAGCTGCCTTCGGGTAGACCAGGCAGGTTGTGCATGCCGTACACGGCATCAATCTGGAAGCGCTCAAACAGACCGTCATCGATCATCGCCTGAGCACCCTGTCCGTGTTCTTCATCGGGCTGGAAGATAAAGTAGACCGTGCCGTTGAAACTACCGGTATTGGCTAGGTGGCAGGCAGCACCTAGCAGCATGGCAGAATGACCGTCATGACCGCACGCGTGCATCTTGCCGTCATGCCGGGAGCAGTGCTCAAAGGTGTTCTGCTCATGGATATGCAGTGCATCCATATCAGCACGCAAGCCGATGCTGGCATTACCCTCACCACACCGAAGAACCCCCACCACACCTGTCTGGCCGATATTACGCACCACCTCGATGCCCCAACCTTCTAGCTTTTCGGCGATAAACTCAGAGGTCTGTTGCACCTCAAAACCACACTCCGGAAAGCGGTGCATATGGCGGCGCCATTCGGTCATTTGAGCAATCAACTGCGCCGTCAATTGCGGATCAAGAGATGACATATTCAAGGCTCCAACGTGTTAGAAAATTCGGATGAAAAGCTAAAATTCAGGCCGAAGGTTGCGGGGCGGCAGTACTCGTTAACAGCGAACCGAACCCCTCCACCGCCTTGGGGTAATTAACCAGTTGCAGGCTGTGCCAGGCCAACGCTTGATTGCTGCTAACTACCGGTTTATCAAGACGCTGTTCGATCTGCTCTATCACCAGCGAAGCGCGTAGCGCAGTACAAGAAATAAACAGCAGCTCTGCACTGGGGTCGCATACCTCCACGGCCGCATCAGCGATATCCTGCGGAGTAATGAAGGTCATGGCGGTATCATCTTCGAAACCAAAACCGGCGATGTTCAACACCTCCAGCCCCATGCTTTCGAACAGCGCGGCTACTTCTTGGTTCACGGCTTGGGTATAAGGTGTCAGGATCGAGATGCGCTTGGCATCGAAGTGCTGAAAAGCAGACAGAGCAGCCGTCACCGGATTGGTTACCGGAACACCGGGCCGTACCTGTTGGACCAGCTCGGTGATCCTATCGATTCCGATCGCCACGGTACCGGAGGTACAGGCATAGATCATCGCGTCCAACTCGGTACCGGGCAGTATCGCGTCGGCAGCGGCGCCAATGCCGGGCGCCATGGAGCGCAAGTTTTCGATTGTTAACGGATTTCGGTTACGGACCCGATTGGTGAAAATTTCTACACCCTGGGGGTAGATACGCCGTAGGTCCTGCTCGATATTGAAGTCGGTAGCCAGCGCGATCACGCCGATCCGTCCGGCTGGTGCCAGGTATTCGAGAGACTGGTGGTGCTCTACGGTTTCAATTTTCATTATCAGATTCTCGTGGCAGGCGGACTCCCGTTCGCTTGCATTGTTATTGTAGTATTTCAGAACCTATCCAAGCCTCAGCAGGCGCTCGGTTATGATCCATATTACAGAGCGTCAATGCAGGCATTGAGGCAATCAGCGCATCAAAGTGATGGAATACTGCAAATAACTGGCAATTAACGATCAAATTAATCATCCTGTGGGAGCAGGACTAAAATCACCAAAAAACGGCCGTGATGCTATCGTTTACTGAGCTAACTGGGCGGCATTGCCATAGCACTGTGGTCTAAAGGCAGGCCTGAAAATGAGGCCTGAAGCAGGCAGGCAACACTAAGGGAAAGAATCATCATGGCTTCATCGCAGACGCCACAAATCGATAATTTTGACCGCAACATTCTTGAAATTGTGCAGCAGTCCAACCGCACTACGTCCGACCAGATTGCAGAACAGGTAGGGCTTTCTCCTGCCGCGGTGCAACGGCGCCTCAAGCGCATGCGCGAGCAAAACCTGATCCAGGCCGATGTTTCTGTGGTTAATCCAAAGGCGATCGGGCGAGCTGTGACCCTAGTCGTACAGGTCAGCCTCGAACGTGAACGTGCAGACTTGATGGATGCCTTCAAGAAGGAGATGAAAAAAAACAAAGCCGTGCAACAGTGCTATTACGTCACCGGCAGTTCGGACTTTATCCTGATCGTGACTGCCGTTGATATGGAAGGCTACGAGCGCTTTACCCGCGAAGCGTTTTTTGACAACGCCAACGTGCGGAGTTTTCAGACTAACGTGGTGATGGATACGGTCAAGGTAGGATTATCAGTGCCTACCGATAATGTACAAGAAGACGAGTAAAAGGGTTATTGCTGCAAAAAAGCAGCCCTAATAGCCTATGGGCTTAGGGCTGCTTAACTATTAATCTGGCGGGCAAATAGGTCTCCTGACCTATCTACCCTTCGCCTAATCAAACCGGGCGCAAGTGCTTGAACTTGCTGGGTTTGAACAGGCTCGCATTGGCCGCTGGCCAATGAGTGACGCATCCATGCATCATCTATTAACCCTCCGGGTTAATAATCAGAAAACCGTTCCGTTCTTGAACGGGAGTTAACCTACCAGCTGCTGATAGAGCTCCGGATCGGTGGCTCCCTCGGTGCCAATGACCAGCACCTTGCTTGCGGCATTCAAGCCCAAGGCTTCGGCGAATGCTTCAGAATTGCGTGCCAGCAACGCGGCCGCTAGCCCCGGCACGGCAGACTCGCCGGCTTCGATGGCGGGATCCTGCTTGTAGCCCTTGGCCAACAGACGCATGGTTGCCGGTACGGCCTCTTCGCTCAGGGTCATGAAGTCGTCAGCACCGGTGGCGAGAATCTGCCAGCCCAGCGCGGACACTTCACCACAGGCCAACCCCGCCATCAGCGTCTCCAGGTCTCCCTCGACCACAACCGGCTCGCCCGCTTTGGCGCTTAGTTGCAGGCAGTTAGCTTTCTCCGGCTCGACCACGACCAGCCGAGGGCGCTTATTCCCCCACAGGTCCCAAAAATAACCGGAGATCGCCGAAGCCAGACCACCGACTCCGCCCTGCACGAAGACATGGCTCGGGATCTCACCATCCAGCTGTTCGACGATTTCAGACAACATCACCGTATAACCCAGAGCCACATCCTTGGGGATCTCCATGTAGCCAGGGTAACTGGTATCGGACACGATGATGCGGTGATTCGCTTTGGCATCCAGGTCGGCCTGACGCACAGAGTCATCATAGTTACCGCTAATGCGGATGACCTCGGCATCGAAGGCTTCCATCGCCTGCTTACGCCCTTCGGAGACATCACGATGGATGTAGATGACACAACCGCAGCCAAACATCTGCGCTCCCCAAGCGACCGAACGGCCATGATTACCGTCGGTAGCACAGCTGACCACCAGCTCTGCGACTTCGGTTTTCCAACGCCCCTCGAGCAGTTCGGCGATGGTTGGCCGGGTACCGATGCGTTGTTCTAGCGCCAGCTGTAACTGCCGGGCTACCGCATAGGCGCCTCCCAATGCTTTGAAGCTTTTCAGGCCAAAGCGTTGAGATTCATCCTTATACCAAATTGATGCGACATCGACGGTTTCAGCCATAGATGCTAATGAATGCAGAGGAGTGACCGCATAAGCCGGCCAAGTTTTAATATCCCGAATAGCATCCGTTGCGTTGGCAACACAGATAACATCTTTCTGCGCGTCAGAATAAGGCAGATTAATATCGGCTTTGGGATTGGCAAAATGGGTCAATGTTCCGTTGAGTTCAAGCATGGCAGTCGACGCCCTCAGTTAATCAAAAGATATGCCCACCAGAAGATCCATTGTCACCAAAGGATACGCTACCAACACCTGACCGCATCGCGAAAGCGTGTTCTGGACGGCAATACACTATTCATAAATTTTATTTTTCCTGACGGTTTCCACCAGGCTCTTGGCCAGTGCTCATATCACCTGTTTGCGGAAGCATCCTATGATGGCTTCACAGAGTGATTAGAAGGCGCTGTGCTTATTAGAAAGTTTACGGAAAGCTGATGCGGCCATTCAGCCGAACAGATAGATGAACAAAGGAAATCAGGCGAATTCTCTCTGGTAGATGAGGAATATCCGCAACTGCACTCATAAAGCGTTAGCAGAAGCCGATGAGCAATCGACGCAAGTAACTGCTTAGTCGTGAGTTCTGATACTCAAGAATGGCAATCAAGGCAAAGACAGGGGATCCGACATAGTGAAGCGGCGATGCCATTGATGAAGTCCGCTTTACAGTGACAAGTCTGGATCTGTCAGACTGGCTCAACCCACTCTGAAATGACAGCAAGGGGCGCAATAGTTGCAGTCGTTTGCGCGAAATTCTGAGTGCACCAGTCACTCCCGCTATATCGACTCAACAGACATAAGCAGCAGCTGATATTACAACTATTTCTAGTTCTTCAATTCTAAAAAGTGGACACAGGTATGTTTGCGGTAGTCCCAGTGGAGCGGGTTACTAAAAGCAGAATTTGCTGTGCCTGCTCGAACTGGGGAGGATCATCGATAATTTGAATATGTCACAGCGGCCATCTCATCGCACCTAAGAGAAGAAAAAAAACCGACCCGTCAGTCTCGCGGGATCGTGGATTAAGAGGCTGCCAACGCACGGCTTTCAATGAAGCCTTAGCCCCCCTTGAAACAACCGACGGTGCCGAAGTTCAATCCAAAAAGTCGCTATCGTAGTTTGGTTAAAAACGATTGTCAGCTTGCTGAACTGTTTAAACTATCGAACCTTTGCCAGCGGCTTATTTGCTGGCTTGACCTGGGCGACCAGGTTGAGCACGCATTGCCGGGCGGCAGCGGCGATAGTCATACGTACATGGTTGGACCGCGACCGCTCCGGTATTCAGCCGCGTGTCAGTACTTTAAGAGACTGCATCGCCGATGTAGAACTCCAATTGGCGGGCTTTATTGCCGCCCTGCAATCATCCCGCTTGGCCCAGATACGCGGCTCCAGCAGTTTGTCGCTAAAATAATTGAGGGTTTAAAGTGGCGTCTGCGTGTGAGATAGGTCTACTGGGGGATACTTATCGGTATGCATGGTGGCCTCTCTTTGTTGTTGTCTGCGTTATTGCTCGGATCGTTTCAAATAAGGGTTTGATGAGCGATTAATTAAAATAGCTGTATTCTCAGGAGTTATACGTTGATCAGCATAAACAGGCCGGTCAGCAGCAAAATCAGCAGCACCAGCCCCTTAAATAACTGCTGATTGATTTTTTTTGATAGCAGATGACCGACCAGCACCCCCATCAATGCCGAAGGTGTCAGCACGGCGGCCGTCATCCAGGTTTGAGATTCAATCCCGATCAAAGTCGCCTGCAGCAACAACGCACCGCCGTAGGAGAAAAGGAAGAAGGTCAGCATGGTGGCGCGGATCTCGTTTTTACCCAGCGCCGTCCGGGACAGATAAAGCATTACCGCTGGCCCCGGCATCGCCATACTGCAGGCCATCAGGCCGGAGGCAACACCAACCCCCATCACCGCAGCCCGGCTATGCTCGGGAGCTTGTTGTAATGATCCGTTGATTGCCGGGCTATGACCCTTTCCCTGGCTGAGACTTTTTCTTTGGCTAAACAGGTGCCAGCCGTTTTGCAGGCTGATCAGAATGATCAGCACGGCCACCGCCATCTTGATGGCATCGAGATTCAGCTCGTTATAAACCAGGATACCAAGTGGGAAACCCAGCGCACAGCCCATCGATAGCCACTTCAGCAGTTGACCGGAGGCCGTGCCCCTAAGTTTTGGCAAATGGACACAGGACATCGCCAGAGTGATGATCATCACCAACTGAATAGCGGCGACGGAATTGAGCATAATCAAAAAGGCAGGGACTGCAATCAGTCCAAAGCCGAAGCCGATGGTGGACTGAACCGTGGCGGCAAAAAAAGTGACCAGTAGTAGTATTCCCCAATCCATCCTAACTCACCCGAATTGACTCTGACTTAGGATGCGTTCCCCCCGATCTTTAGTCTATCGCAATATCATAATCCGAATGTTCCAAGAGTATCTGTCAGATCAAAGCCTTTCGGGCGGTAATGGTTACCGGCTAAGCGACCAAGGCTGTCCCACTGCAGTACTGATGATGCCCGCTATCGATAATACAGGTGTGAATACTACAGGTTAATCTCGACCCCTGTGAAATGACCGATCTGGGCGCAGCAGCTGCCGTTAGGCCCGTTCAAGCCAACGTCCATTACAAGGGGCTAATTCAACGGATCGTTGCAACAACATACCAGCCAGCAATGAAGAACTAAGAGCAACTAAAAAGACGCGCTATTGCACTAACTCCCTGCGTGCCAGCAGGACCGCCTGACGTACCTTTTCATATGGTAGCATCGCCCAGTCGCTGTTATTCTGGCCGGATGATTGCCAGTACAAAGACCACTACAACATCCCAACCAGCCAATACCATCGCTACAGCATCTGCGAAGCTGCTCGACCCGGTTATTCAGGTCGCTCGCCATTCGCAGCAGGATCCCTCCGTTCTGCTCGCCGCTATCGGCATCGAACCGGACAGCATTGGCCAAGCTGGCGCCCGCATCCCCGCGGCGTCGTTCTCAACCCTGTTAAAAGAATTGGCGCAGCGTACCGAAAACCCCCGCCTGGCACTCAGGATTGGCGAAGCGACCCAGCCCCGAATGCTGGGCTCGGTCGGTTTTCTGATGTCGACCGCAACCAACCTGGGCCAGGCCTACCAACTGCTGAACGATTATCTGCCACTACTGATCGAGGGGCTGCACCTGAGCCTCGAACAAGACGAGGAGCAGGTGACGCTGGTACTCGATCTAGCCGATGACACCGATCGCGCCTTGGTGGAGTGGTTCATGGCCTGCCTGTACAACTGGACACGCTGGTTGACCGGCAAACAGGTTCCACTGACACAGGTTGATTTTGCCTTTGCCGAACCCGCCTCACCGCAACAATACGAGCAATTTTTCGCCGCCGAAGTTAGCTTCAACACCGACCGTAATCGCCTGTGTTTCGCGGCTAAATACCTAGACCTAAGCTGCTTGGACGCCAACGATGAGATGCAGCGACTGCATCAGACCTTTGCCGACCAACTACTCAGTGCCGCCGGTCGAGATGGAGCACTGGTAGCGCAGATCAAGAGCTTGATCCGAAACCGACTCAGCAATAGCGGCCAGGCGATCAGTCGTCAGCAAGTGGCCGACAGCCTCAATCTGAGCCTACGCACCATGCAGCGCAAGCTGGATCAACAGGGCACCCATTTTCAGGCGCTGTTCGATCAGACCCGCAAAGACCTGGCTATGCAGCTGATCCAGCGTGGTGACCGCAGCTTCGGCGAAATTGCATTCCAGCTAGGATTTTCCAGCCTGTCGGCATTCCAAAAAGCATTTAAACGCTGGACCGGTATGGCACCCGGCGGCTACCGTCGTGCCCAACGCCCCAAAACGCTGACTCCTTATCGTAGCCAGCCACAGGTTCTGGCTGACCTGATCACCCCTACCGGACTCGGTGAAGAAAGATTCTATCCGCTGGCTCTGCAGTTACTCGAACTAGTGCTGCAGTGGCACCAGCGCGGTTTAAAACGCTTGCTACTGAGCCCCGCCCATATCGGCATCGTCACCGATGATCTGCTCGACTACCAGCTCACTCTGGTCGGCCCCGAACCGGGTGACGAACCCTCACTAGTCGAGCAACTGGCCTACGAGGCACCAGAGGCCAGCTTAGCGCTACCTTACGCAGTCGATGACAGGTCAGAACTGTACCAACTGGGCTGTCTTTTTTACTGTTTACTGCATGGGCAACCGCCCTACATCCAAACAGAACCCGGAGCGTTACTGCAAGCACATCTACAGCAGAGCCCGCTGCTTGATTCGAAGCTGTCGCTACCGCTGACCAAAATTATCGATAAACTATTAGCTGTGCCCGCCGAAGAGCGCTACCAGTCGATAGCCGGGCTGCAAAGCGATCTGAAACAAAGCCAACTGGCCTGCCAACAGCAACAACCGCTAACCAACTTTGAACCCGGTTGCGGTGAATCACCCGAACGGATTATCGGTGCTGAGCGACTGGTTGGTCGGGAAGCAGAACAACAAAAGCTGCAGCAACTGCTTCAGAACCTGCACAGCAACGGCCACCTGTTGTTGATCGAAGGGCCGACAGGTAGTGGCAAGAGCTGTTTGATCGAAAGTTTACGATCGCCCTTGTTCCTATCGCAAGGCGCCCTGCTCAAGGGACGTTTTAAAGCGGCGATGGCCGACGATATCGAGCTGTTCGTTCATTTAGCCAGACAGCGGTTGCGGCATAAACTAGCCCTTCCCCAAGCCCGGCGCGATATTTGGGCGCAACGCCTGCTGCATCAACTCGGACCCCACGCCGCCCTGCTGCAACAACTACTGCCAGAGCTGAGCGCACTGTTCGGCCAAACCTTAGTAGCAGCAGAGATCGACTACAGTGAACGCCGTCCTCTGCAAATAGAAGCGCTGGCTAAACTGTTTCGCGCTAACCGCGATCCGCTGGTCATTTTTATCGATGACCTTCACCATGCCGGTACCGATGGTCTTAACCTGCTACAGCGAATGATTGAGCAGCTGGAGCAGCAGCCACTGCTACTGGTTATCAGCTGCGATGCCGCTCAAGTCCCAGCCGGCAGCCCGATCAAGCAAGCATTACAAAGCTACCAATATCACCGCCTCTCCAGCCGCCTCTCACTCGGCCCGCTGCCACGCCACGCCACCCGTCAATTACTGCAAAGCCTCTTTAAGCGCGCCACCCCCGAACTGACCGCCCTAGCTGATTGGCTATACCAACGCACCGGCGGTCTGCCCGGCGCCTTGGCGGAGGAGCTCGACCTACTACGCCAGCAGCATTGGTTGCGTTATCAACCTCAGCAACGCTGCTGGCAATGGCAGCCGGAGCAGCTACCGAGCGCACTGGATCATGAACTGGAAAAACTATTAACCGACACCCTAACCGAGCTACCCGCGGCGACCTTAACACTGCTGCAATGGGCTGCCGTTATTGGTGATCAGTTCGAGCTTGAGCTGCTAGCCCAGGTCCGCCAAGACCCCTTGGCCAGGGTAACCATTCACCTATGGCCAGCTCAGCAGGCCGGGTTAGTGCAACCTCAATCGCAAACACAATCCCAAAAACAGGATGATCACCTCTACAGCTTCAGCCACCCGGCTCTGCGGCAGCAGCTACTGCAACAGATCGCGAGTGACGACCAAGCCCATATCCACTGGACCATCGGCGACGCGCTCCAGCAGCGCAGCAATACTTCCAAGCAACATCAACATCAACATCAACATCAAGAACAAGAAAAACAAGAACCGACTCTACTACAGCGCAGCGTTGAACACCTGAACCAGGCGTACCAGCATCAACCCCAGCCCCAACGTCAACTGCAGCTGGCCCGACTAAACCTTGAGGCAGGACGCTCCGCCGCCACACTTGGAAAGCTAAACTCAGCCCTAAACAACTACCAGCAAGCCTATTTGCTGCTGGATACCACGCACGACGATCTGGTGGCCGAACTACTGCTGGACGCAGCCGAACTAGCTTACCGCTACTGTGACCGCAATAACGCGATGCGATGGCTGACCAAGCTGCAACAACACCAGCCCGCAGTGGCCGATACGCAACATTGGCTACCGTTAGCCCTGGCCATCAGTCAGCTACAACAGCGCTGCGGCTCACCGCAACAATCGATTCAGACCCTGATCAACGCACTGTCCGAACTGGGTATTTTCCTGCCACGGACAACCGACACCCTGATAGCAACACTGCTACAACTACTCAACGATGATCCCAGCGCACTTCCTACCGCCGCCCTAACCGCCCCCCCAACTGATGACCAAGTACGGGCGCTTCTGATCCAATTGCAACTACTGGCCGAAAGTCAGCTCGACCCGTTGCTGTACCAAGGATCACTGGTGGCGCTAGCGCAGCTCAGCAGCGATCGGCCGACCTATCCAACATACATCGCCCTGCTGCAACTGGAGTTGTTGGATCAGACCAACGCCGCACGCAGGCCATTCGAACCCGAGTCGGCCTCTGAGGAGGCTCACTGGCTGCACGCTAAACTGCAGCACGGGGCTCGCATCAGCCCCTGGATCGAGCCTTTACAACACAGCACAGCACAGCTAGAGGCACTGCTTATACAAGCCCGCCGCTGCGGCCAACAGTCACTCGCCGATCTTTGTACCTTGCCGCTCTATAACAGTCTCTGGCTCAGCGGTGAACCACTCAATTCACTACGGCAAGCAGTAGAGGCCGAACAAAGCCAACTCGACCAGAGCGCCAGCCCAGAGCGGCACCGCCTGGCGGGCTCGGCCACCACGCTGCTACGCTGCCTGACCGACGCAACCGCAGACAAAGCCGCACAGAGCCAGCCCCACATTCCTAACTGTCCGTGGGCATTAACCGCCCACTGCGCATTGGCCTACCTGCTGGATAACCGAATCCATTGGCCCATCCTGCTGGCCCAAGCAGAGGCCGCACAAGCCAGTTTGAGCGGCCTCTATGCTCAAACCCAGCTGCTCTTTTTCACCACCTTGATGGAAATCGAGTTAGCCCTTCAAGGAGCAAGCAATGACCCTCAGGTGCTGATCCGACTACGCCGCAACCAGTCTCAGTTTCAACACTGGTCGACTGCCAATCCAGCCGGATTCGACCCTCAATCAGCGTTGATCGATGCAGAGATGAAGCAGCTCGCCGGTGACAGCAACGAGCAGACTCAAATGCTGTACGAGCATGCCCTGCAGGTAGCCGAGACCGCCAACTGCGCACCGCTAACCGCACTGGCATTTGAACGCTTCGCGGTATATTGCCGCCGTCAGCAGCAACCGACGATGGCGCGGCTGTTACGGGCAGAGGCGAGCAAGCATTACCAGGCATGGGGCGCAACCGCCAAACTGGCACAATTATGACCACCAAGCACATATAAATAGCTGCACAAACAATCGGTAACACGCAATTTGATGGTTATAATGACCGCGATAAATAGAACTATAACGCAAGGTAATTTAATCGATGAATAACCCAGTCCCTTGGCGAATTCTGGTAGTAGACGACGAAGAGGGCGTGCACGGCATTACTCGCATGATCTTCCGCGGTTATCGCTTCGAAGAGCGTCCGGTCGAGCTAATCAGCGCCATGAGCGGTGCCGAGGCGCGAGCGCTGCTTCAAGAACAACCCGATATCTGCCTGGCACTGCTGGACGTCGTGATGGAATCAGACGATGAAGGGCTGCGGCTGGTCGAGCATATCCGCAACGAACTGGGCAACCAGGATATTCGCATCATCCTGCGTACCGGCCACCCTGGACTGGCTCCTGAGACCGACGTCATCGTTAAATATGATCTCAACGATTATCTCAGTAAATCGGAGCTGTCCGCCTCACGGCTGCTTAGCTCGGTGGTAGTTGCCCTGCGCTCCTATCGCGACATCTGCCAGGCCCGCTACCAGCCACAACCAGCGGCACCATCCCAACAGTCAAACAACAACCTGATCGGCCCGGTGGCCAGTCCACTATTGCAGCAAAACAGCCAGCAACTGGCGCGCCTGCAACAGCTTGAGCTGTCACCGATGGCGCGCGACCTGCTGCAAGAACTGCACTGCAACCAGCTGCGACTGCAGAGTATGCTGCAGCAGCTGGAGTCAACCGCTGAGACATCCTTCGAGGCAACGCAGCCTCAGCCAACCTCCCCCCGCCAGCTGATCGAAACCCTGATCGGAGACCTGCTGCCGCTGGCACGGCAGCAGCGCCGCCTACTCGACTACCAGTGCGCCACAACACTTCCCGAGCAGCTAATGCTGCCGGGCAACAGTTGCTCGCAACTCTGGCTAGCCTTGCTGGACCACTGCCTCTCTACCGAGGCAGGTCCGGATCTACGCCTCAAGCTAGATTATGCGCCACTACGGCAACAGCTGGAACTGACCATCGAAGGAGAGCAGTCGCAGCTAGAGGCGACCCGTAATTCGGCACGACAAGCGCTGTGGGATGCTGCCGGCCGAGCCTATTGTGACAGCTTGGCACAACGGCTGGGGGGCAATATCAGCGTACTGGCCGACGCCCCCGACAAGGTACTGATAAACTGCTGGGTCAGCGCCAGCGAGTTAGCGGGCTAAAAACCATGACAAGAGTTGCGACGGTACTTCTGGTATTGGTGACCGGGGTGCTAGCTATCGGGCTACAAGCGACCAGCGTTCAAGCGGCTCAGACCGAACCACTGAAACTGCTGATGGTACTGTGGCGTGGCGAAACAGCCGCTGAACAGGGCTTCCTCGAGCAACTCAAACAGCAACAAGTGGCGTTGGAGATCACCCGTGTCAACGCGCAGCAGGACCGCAATGCGCTGGCCAAACAACTGTGGCAACTGGCACCGTCGATCGACCAGTTCGACCTCGTTTATAGCTTCGGCACTACCGCCTCGGTGATGACCAAGGCCATCACTCGAGGCCGACTACCGCAGCTGTACAGCATGGTCCACAACCCTTCCGAAGCGGGCCTTGAACCGACAACACCGGCAAGCCTAGCACTAACCGGTTCTACCGATGCCATCCCCGCTCGGCAGCAACTGGACGTTGCCCGCCAGCTGTTCGAGATTCGTCGCCTAGGCTTCCTATTCAACGCCCGCGAGCAGAATTCACGGATTCAGCTAGAGGAGCTAGAGGAGCTGTGTCAACAGATGGGGATCGTGTTAGAAATTCTTCGTGTTGCCCCCGACTCTGAGAGCCTGAGCAACCAGCTGGTTCGGCTACAGACAGGAAACGTAGCCATCGACACCCTTTACCTGCCCAACGACTCCTACATCATCAGCCAATCCCGACTGATTATGCAGGCGTTACAACAAACCCAATACAAGGTGATCGGCACCAATCAGAGTTTTGTCCGTGACGGCGCGCTGATGGCGTTGGCACCCGACTTCGAAGCGATGGGGAAGCTGCTGGCCTTGCGCCTGCTGGAGCTGCAGGCCAGCGATTTTCGTACTCACCTGCCCCCCATCACCATCGATCAACCCCGGGTGCTCTATAACGAGGCAACACGGCAACGACTGGGTATCGAGATACCGCCAGCGTTGACCGGAAAAATGGTTCCGATCCGTTAGCACCAAAACCATAACGGCCTGCTATCGAGTGCCGTTATGATTAGACAAGCTGATCAGGCACGCTGTCGCGCTTCAGCCACGCCATTACGCAGGTCAGCCCAGGCTTGCGCTTTGCTTTGGAAACGGGAAAAGAATACCGGCCGACTGGTTAGCAACTCCATACCATCCCAGGCCAATGGCTGGCAGAACACCCACCAACTGTCATCACCTTTCTGTTCGACTCGATAGACCTCGGTTACCTGCGCCTGTGTGCGCAGGTAGACAACGTTACTCATAGCTTTAATTCCTTGGATCATTGATGGGCCCACTCGGTGAGCCCGGTTAACTTCTTAGCTTACAAACTTGTTAAGACGAGGATGGCACCGAGGCCTGCGACAACTCCAACAGATCCCGCAACGCCACCGAGAAGATGGCGCAATCGAGGGTCTTGGCCGAGCGGATCTCATCCAACATCTGGCGCCAGCGCTGCACCGGCCTGCTGTGCTGCGACAACCACTGTTCGACCTGGGATTGATCACCGTCGACGGCACCACTACTCAGTACCCGACTGGTCAAGCTACGCTGCTGACCGTTGAGATCATCCCGGTAGCTATCACATGCCAGAGACTGCCAGTGGTTGCTGGTCTCGAAGCTGCGAATCTGCTGATCGAACCAGTGCAGATCAAGGTGATCGCCGAGACTGAAATAGACCCGGGCCACCTGCTCCACCGGCTGGCCGGTCTGTTCGGCGACCTGGATAATCCCTAGCAACGAGAACAGGCTGTCGGCACTGGCCGCGATACCCGCCAGCGCTTCGGGGACACCCTGGGCCAGCAACTGATCGTTCTTATCCTGCCAATCCTGACGACGACTACCCTGGATCAACTCGGCAATGGCTGGCGCCAACAACTTGATACCGGTCTGGTAACGCTCGATACAGCTGGCCACATCCAGCTCGTAACGGTGGTTACGCAGGAACCAATAACTGGAGCGACGTATCAGTCGCTGCAGTTCGGCCATGATCAGCGCCTGATCGGCCAACGCCACCTGATAATCCAGCGCTTCGATCTCGCTCCATAAGCGGTCCATATCGAATACATCGCGGGCGATCACGTAAGCCGCTGCAATATCGTCATAGCCGGCGCCGGTCGACTGACGCACCACGTGGGGATAGGTAATCCCCATCCGGTTGACCATGGCATTGGCCAACTGGTTGGCGATGATCTCGCGACGCAAGCGGTGCTGGCTGACCGCCTCCGGAAACTGCTCGCTGATCCGCGCCGGAAAAGCGCCCGCCAGCTCGCGCGACAGGTAACTATCATCGTAGATACGCGGGGTGATCAGCGCCTCCTTCAGCTCCGCCTTGATATAGGAGATCAGCACCGACAACTCGGGGCGAACCAGCCCCTGCTGGCGCTGCTGCAACTGCTCGTCATCGGCGATGAACTCCAGTCCGCGATCCAGCTTGCCGTCGGCCTCAAGGCTGTTGATCAGCCGAATGTGCTCATTGGCGTTCTGGGCGGCCTGGCGCTTGGCCAGACTCAGCGCCTGGGTCTGACTGTAGTTGTTCTTGAGTACCAGCTGCGACACATCGTCGGTCATATCCTTTAGCAGAACGTTGCGCTGCTTGACCGTCATATCACCGTTGGCGACCACCTCATTGAGCAAGATCTTGATATTGACCTCGTGGTCGGAGCAGTCAACCCCACCGGCGTTATCGATAAAATCGGTGTAACAGGCACCGCCGTTGAGCGAGAATTCGATCCGTCCGAGCTGGGTAAAACCAAGGTTACCGCCTTCACCCAACACCCGGCAGCGCAACTCGCTGCCGTTGATACGCAAACTGTCGTTGGCTTTGTCACCGACGTCGACATGACTCTCTTGCTGCGCCTTGACGTAGGTGCCGATGCCGCCGTTCCAGAGCAGATCTACCGGTGCCTTGAGCAGCGCACTAATCAAATCGTTGGGGCTCAGATTATCGGCTTCGATGGCGAAGCGCTGCTTCATTTGCTTCGAGATCGGAATCGACTTGGCCGCTCGCGAGAAGATGCCTCCGCCGCTAGAGATCAGCTTGGCGTTGTAGTCACTCCAACTGGAGCGTGGCAAGGCGAACATCCGCTGCCGCTCGACATAGCTGGCGGCCGTATCGGGGCTCGGGTCAATAAAGATATGCAGGTGGTTAAACGCCGCCGTCAGCTGGGCGTGCTCTGACAACAGCAAGCCGTTGCCAAACACATCACCGGCCATATCACCCACCCCGACCACCGTGAACGGCTGAGACTGGGTATCCAGGCCCAGCTCACGGAAGTGGCGCTTGACCGACTCCCAGGCGCCTTTGGCGGTGATGCCCATGCCCTTGTGGTCGTAGCCTTGGCTACCGCCGGATGCGAAAGCATCACCGAGCCAGAAATCGTATTCCGCCGCGATACCGTTAGCGATATCGGAGAAGGTGGCGGTGCCCTTGTCGGCAGCGACGACCAAGTAAGGGTCATCGCCATCGTGACGAATCACGTCAGCCGGCGGTACTAGCTCGCCAGCCACCAAATTATCGGCCAGGTCGAGCAGCCCCCGGATAAAGGTTTGATAACAGGCGATACCTTCGGCCTGGATCTCTTCACGCGAGCCGTTTTCAGGCAACCGCTTGGCGACGAACCCTCCCTTGGCACCGACCGGCACGATCACCGCATTCTTGACCTGCTGCGCCTTCACCAGTCCCAACACTTCGGTACGAAAATCCTCCAAGCGATCGGACCAGCGCAGTCCGCCACGAGCCACCTTGCCACCACGCAGATGCACCCCTTCGACTCGCGGCGAGTAAACGAAGGTTTCGAACATCGGTCGGGGCCGCGGAATGTTATCGATCTGGCGCGGATTGAGTTTGAAGGAGATGTAGGGCTTGGGCTGACCCGCCGCATCAAGCTGGAAATAGTTGGTTCGCAGGGTAGCTTTGATCAACTCCAGCATGCGGCGCAGAATTCGATCATCGTTAAGATTATCAACCTGTTCGAGGGCATCGGAAACGCTGGCTTCCAACCGTTTGGCCAGCGCGTCGACTTTGTCGCTGGTTTGGCGGGCCGGTTCAAAACGGGCCCGAAATAGCGCCACTAACAGTTTGGTAACTTGCAGATGACGCGCCAGCGTATCGGCAATATAAGGCTGGCTGAAATCAAACCGCAACTGCCGATTATAACGGGTATAGGCCCGCAGCAATGCCACCTCATGCCAGCTCAGTTTGCCGCCAATGACCAGACGATTGAACTCGTCACTCTCGGCGCGGCCATCCCAGATCGCGGCAAACGCATCCTGGAAGAGATGCTTCACCTCCTGCAGCTCGACCGGCTCTGCGTTGTTGTAGATCAGGGTAAAATCATGCAGCCAGAAGATGCGACCATCACGGCGGCGCACTTCGTAAGGGTGCTCGCCCAGCACCCGCATCCCCAAATTCTCCAGAATCGGGATGATGTCGGACAACACCAGAGTATCGCCTTCGGTCAGCAACTTGAACCGCAGCTGCTCACCCGACTCCTCCAACAACCGATAAAAACTCATCGCCAGACTTTTGCCACTGTCGAGCTCCGCCAGCCGCTGAATATCGTAGACCGCACTACTGGAAGGAAAGTGCTCTTTATAGGCACTGGGGAAAGCCCCCTTGTACAGGGTAGCGAAGCGATTACCCTGCTCTTCACCGCAGCCTTCGACCAACGCACTGTGCAGGTCTTCGTCCCAAGCCCGCGAGGTCTCGATCACCAGATTCTGCAGCGCCTTGGCATCCCACTCCAGCGGCTGATCCGGGTCGACCCTCAACACAAAGTAGGTCCGCGCCAGCACCGACTCGGAGAAATGGGTGACAAACTCGGTGTCGACAGCGTTGAAACTTTTTTCCAGCAGCAGCTGGACCCGATTACGCAGGTCGGTACTGTAAATATCCCGTGGCGCATAATACAGGCAGGTGAAGAACTTACCGCAGGGATCGGGACGTGCGAACAGCCGCACCTTACGCCGCTCCTGCAGATTGAAAATCCCCATAGCGGTGTCAAACAGCCCTTCGATTGGGGTCAGAAACAACTCTTCGCGCGGCAGGTCTTTGATCACCTGCTGCAGCTCTTTGTTGCTGTGACCGCTGGATTCAAAACCGGCTTGCTGCAGCACCTGCGCCACCTTGCGGCGCACAACAGGGATACTCTTAGGCGATACAGCGTAGACCGGTGAGGTATACAGACCGTAAAAACGGTACTCGCCGATCACCTCACCCTGGTCGTCAAACCGCTTCACCACCACCAGATCACGATAGACGGGCCGGTGTACTCGCGAACGGTGAGCGTCCTTACCGAACATCACCGGTTCTGGGGTCAAAATAAACCGCTGTTCGTTATCACGCAGGCTTTGCAAAGAGCGTTTGCGTCCCGCCACAGCACTGCGGCTTAGCGTACCCAGCTCCGAACCCTCGACACGGCTGATACTGGCCTGATCGCCCTCTACCTGAATTTCATCGTAACCAAGGAAGGTGAAATTATCCTCCAGCAACCAGCCAAGAAACGCCTTGGCCTCAGTTACTGAGGACGTATCGATCGAAGTCGGCGCCTGGTCTAACGCCGCAATACCATCACGTACGCGCTGCTGCATGGCACTGAAATCGTTAACGGCAGCACGCACATCGGCCAACACATCCTGCAGGGCCGCCTCGATACCATTCAGTTCTTGTTGATCACTGCGACGGTCCACTTCCATATAGATGGTGGATTCATATTGGGACTGGGCCGGTGCTTGTTCGCTATCAAATACCTGTAACAGCTGACCTTGTGCATCCCGCTCAACCTTGATCACAGCGTTATGGATAGCATGGATCGACAGCCCCTGACGGTTCAGCTCCATCCGTACCGAATCCACCAGAAACGGCATATCGGTATTAAGAATCTCGATCACGGTATGACCCGAATGCCAGCCATGCTGCTCAACATCAGGGTTCAACACCCGCACTTTGGCGGTGTCAGGTTCACGTTGCTGAATAAAGTGCCAACACGACAGGGTGGCACCGTAAAGATTATCCAAGCGACGCTCAGCCAGTTCGTCAACCGGGCTGACATGGTAGTAAAGACGGGAAAAACTGCTCAGTTTGGCAGCAAGTTTCTGGTCAAGTTTACTGACGAACAACTCTTCCAGACGGGCCAGCAGCTTACCTTTATTGGAAGCACTGAAATTAAACATGGTTTGCGATCTCTGCCCATTCGGGCTTAGTAATTAAAGGAACTAACGGCCGGTTGCGAAAACTCAGGATTGAGGTCGCAACACCAGCACCGAACAACCCGCTCGCTCAACCACGCGCGAGGAGTTGGACCCCAGCAGGACGTGGTCGACTTTGCCACGGTGATGGGCCGTCATGATGATCAGGTCAGCCTTATTGCGCTTGGCCTGCTTAATAATACGTTCCGCCGGATTACCCTGATGTACCGAAAGGGTCCGCTGAACATCTGCCGGCAACATTTTCTGAGCCAACGCTTGTAGCTGTTTATCCACTGCCTCATGCGCCTTGTCGATCGCCGACTTTTTGAAATAAGACGCAACCAGAGGAGAGTTAAAGCCGGGGATCACCGTCATCAGGTGAATACTTCCTCCTTCGCGGTCTACCTCACGCAGCGCCAGCTCAATCGCCCGGTCGGAAAAAGTCGGTTCTTCGATATCTACCGGAACAATAATTTGTTTAAACATGAATTCTTCCTTTGCCAACATTGTAGGCAATTTGAACCGAAGCCCCAGCTTTAAATGGCGCTTCGGTTCAGGGGTTAAGGTTCTGAGTTAAGCGTTCGCCAAAGCCGGCGCCTTATCGTCAGACTGACCGTCAGAGCGGCGACGGCGACGCTGCAGCAGCACGATCGGCACCAGCAACAACAGCGCCGGAATAAACATCAGCTCTTTGGGCGGTTGATCCTCAGGCACCTCAACCTTTGCTATCTGCTGATCAAAGGCCAACCCGGCTTTCTCAGCATGGCTGTCAAAGCCGACCATATCGACCACCACCTTGCCATCAAGATCAGTCAGTTCCAGGCCTGCATTGACCAGCCGTTGCTGAGTATTACCCCCTTCACCTAGCTCAAACAGCGCTACAAAATTGCGTGGATTACCAACCCCATCCTCACCCACCAAGTGCAGCCTCAACTCAGCACCGACAGGGAGATCCAAGCTGCTGCCGATCAGCTCACTGGCCGCTACGGTTTGATACGGCGGCACGACCATGTCCATCCAATAGCCTGGACGAAACAGAGAGAAGGCGACAAGGATCAGCAGTGCCGTCTCGTAGAAACGGTTACGCACCAGGAAGTGCCCCTGGGTCGCGGCGGTAAACAGTAAGATCGCAGCGGTCGAGATCACGAATACCATAATGCCCTGCCACCAGGTCACATCGATCAACAACAGGTCGGTATTGAAGATAAACAGAAACGGCAAAATGGCGGTGCGCAAACTGTAGAAGAAAGCGACGAAACCGGTACGGATCGGATCACCGCCAGACACCGCCGCCGCGGCAAAAGATGCCAGCCCCACCGGCGGAGTCACATCGGCCATGATGCCGAAATAGAACACGAACAGATGCACCGCAATCAACGGCACAATCAACCCTGATTCCTGGCCAAGGGTCACGATCACTGGCGCCAACAAGGATGACACGACGATGTAGTTGGCGGTGGTAGGCAGGCCCATACCCAAAATCAAGCTCAGCACGGCGGTCAAGATCAACATCAACAACAGATTGCCCATCGACAACACTTCAACCAGGTCCGCCAGCACCGAACCAACACCGGTCTGCGACACCACCCCGACGATGATACCGGCCGTTGCCGTCGCGATACCGATGCCAATCATGTTACGCGCACCGACGATCAGGCCATCGATCAATTGATTGAAGCCCTTCCTGAACTGTCGGCCGAGATCGCCTTCGTTACGGAAGAACGCAAACAAGGATTTTTGCGTCAGCAGGATAAAGATCATCAACATCGACGCCCAGAACGCCGATAATCCGGGGGACAAGCGTTCGACCATCAGACACCAGACCAGCACCACCACCGGCAGAATAAAATGCAGTCCTGACTTAACGGTCGGCCCGACCTCAGGCAGTTCCACCACATCAGAGTTGGGGTCATCCAGCTCCAGATCGGGGTAGCGAGAGGAGAAACGCACCAGCAAGATATACACGACCAACAACAACACACCGATCACCAGGCTGGCGTATTGACCAAACAACGGTTTGATCCAGCCGATACCGTAGTAGACCAGCATCGATATCGCTGCGGTGGCAAAAAATCCGATCAACAGCCCCATCAAGCGCGCCATCCAAGGCTTGGCCACACTACGCCGGGGCAGACCGTACATATTCTGTTTAAGCGCTTCGAGATGAACGATGTACACCAGCGCGATGTAGGAGATCAGTGCCGGCAGGAAGGCATGTTTGATCACCTCAACATACGAGATGCCGACATACTCGACCATTAAAAAGGCCGCAGCACCCATCACCGGTGGCATGATCTGGCCATTAACCGACGAAGCCACCTCTACCGCACCGGCTTTCTCGGCGCTGAAACCCACCCGCCGCATCATCGGAATGGTAAAGGTGCCTGTAGTTACCACGTTGGCGATGGAGGAACCGGAAATCAGTCCGGTCATACCGGAGGCAACAACAGCCGCTTTGGCAGGGCCGCCACGCAGGTGCCCTAGCAGCGAAAACGCCACCTTGATGAAATAGTTACCGGCACCGGCTTTATCCAGCAGCGCACCAAATAACACAAATAGAAAGACAAAACTGGTAGAGACGCCCAGCGCGATACCAAACACACCTTCGGTGGTGATCCACTGGTGATTAACCACCTCCTTCAGGGTGGCCCCCTTGTGGGCGATAATCTCCGGCATGTAGGGGCCGGCAAAGGTATAGAACAAAAACAGCGACGCGACTACCACCAGCGGTGGGCCGAGCGCGCGTCGGGTGGCCTCCAACAGTAGGATACCGCCAGCAACCGCCACGACTAAATCCAACGTAGTCGGTAAACCTGGGCGATCCGATATTTGAACATAGAAAATAAATAGGTAGCCGGCGCAAAACGCGCCCAGCAGCGCCATCGCCATATCGGATAGAGGCACTCGCTCACGCGGAGAGCCACCGAAGGCGGGATAAGCCATAAAAGAGAGGAATACGGCAAACGCCAGATGAATCGAACGCGCTTCGGTGTCGTTAAAAACACCAAAACTACCGATCATCGGCCAATCATAAAACGGTAGGGGCGAGGCGATCCACAGCTGAAACAGTGACCAACACAGCGCTGTTCCCAACAGCAAGACACGTTGAACGCCTTGTGGATCACGGGCACCACTATCAGTCGACGCCACCATATCCTGAAGTTCTGCTTCGCTGAGTTTGGCTTCTTCTTTTGAGGTCGGGTTATTCATAACACTCTCCGATCCAATACCCGTGCATTAACGCTGCAGAGCATCAGTACGATCCAGTCAGACCGGAACGGTCGCACCAGAACCGAGAAGGCGACCGCCCCAGGGGTACTCTGGAACAGTCGCGACAGGAGGCGGCGTAGCCGCCGGTCAGAAGGGTATGAATTACATCCAGCCACGCTCTTTGTAGTAACGAACGGCGCCGTCATGCAGCGGTGCAGACAGGCTGTTTTTGATCATCTTAGCCGGGTCAAGGTTGGCAAAGGCAGGGTGCAGACGTTTGAAACGGTCAAAGTTATCAAACACTGCTTTAACCACCTGATAGATCGCTTCAGGGTCAGCCTTGGTCGAAGAAACGAAGGTCGCACCGACACCGAAGGTCGAAGTATCGACATCGCTACCGTTATACATTCCACCAGGGATAGTGGCCTCAGCGTAATATGCGTTGTTATCGATCAATTTACTGATCTCAGCACCTGTCACCGGTACCAATACTGCATCGCAAGAGGTGGTTGCTTCTTTGATCGAGCCGTTAGGGTGGCCCACGGTGTAGATAATCGCGTCAACTTTGTTATCGCACAACGCCTGAGACTGCTCGGAAGCCTTCAGCTCAGAAGCCAACTTAAAGTCATCCATACTCCAGCCTTTACGCTCCATCACCACTTCCATGGTGCCACGCTGGCCAGAACCGGGGTTACCGATATTGACACGTTTACCCTTCAGGTCGTCGAAGCTTTTGATACCAGAATCAGCACGAGCTACCACGGTGAACGGCTCAGGATGAACGGAGAACACCGCACGCAGCTCTGTGTTGGCACCTTGATCGGCAAACTTACTGGTGCCGTTGTAGGCATGGAACTGCCAGTCGGACTGGGCTACGCCCATATCCTGTCCACCAGCACGGATGGCGTTAAGGTTGGCGACTGAGCCACCGGTTGAAGGAGCGGTACACTTGATGCCGTGATCTTTGTTGCCACGGTTAACCAAGCGACAGATTGACTGACCGACCACGTAATAAACGCCTGTCTGACCACCAGTACCGATAGTCACGTAGGATGGTGTAGCCGCAACCGCGGCACCACTCTGAACACCGATCGCGATGCCGGCGGCAATAACGGAGTTGGTAAAGATTTTCTTCAAGCTCATCAGGTTTATCCTTGTTGTTATATCGGCAAGTCGGTAACACCGATCACCAATCTTGGCCCAGTGGGCGCCTAGTTATGGTCGTCCGCCAGTTAGACTTACAACCACACCGCCAGATATCGACAGCATGACGTTGATCTTAGCTTGCGCCCCAGACAACAAAGACATCTTTCGCGCCATTAACACCTCCTGTCGCGCCACAGCACAGTTTTTTGAAATAAAATCGCAACAAACCAACTCGTTATTACCCCATACATGGCATAGTGCAAATCTCAAAAGCGGCCGCATTGAGCGCTCAACTCGTAGTTATCCTGCCGCAACAAGGAGCCATGAATGGGCTGGATATCGCATATCAAGCAGTACCGACGGGAAAATCCGTTAGCAGTAAAGCTGCTGGCCTATATCCTGTTATTCAGCTCGATCATCACCCTGCTTTCAACCGCCCTCCAGGTCTACCTCGACTACCGTAACGACCTCTCGGTGATCGATGATCGCATTCAGCAGATGGAAACCACCTCGCTCGACAACCTGATCAGCGATGTCTGGTTGATTAACGGCAAACAGATCCAGGCCCAGCTTAACGATCTCTATCAACTACCCGACATGCACTACCTGCAGTTGGACACACAACTCAACGAGCGTTTCAGCGCGGGCACCCCACCCCACCCAGACACCCCACTGATCAGCCGCAGTTACCCGCTGGAACACCTCACCCCGGAAGGTGAGCGCTACGCCCTGGGTACCTTGCAGATCCATATCAGCCTGGAACGGGTCTACCGTGATCTGAAGGAGAAGATTTTGGTCATCCTGACCACTCAGGGAGTCAAAACCTTCCTGGTATCGATCTTCATCCTCTACATCTTCTGGAAGCTGGTCACCCAGCACCTCGGCGCACTGTCTCGCTATGCTGGCACGCTGACACTAGAACAATTGGATCGACCATTAAGACTGCAGCGCCAGCCCGGACGGCCCGACGAACTGAGCCAGGTGGTCAGAGCCATCAACGACATGCGGCAATCTTTGATGGAGGATATCGACAAACGCAAACAAGCCGAACTGGCGCTGGCAGAACTCAACGAGCAGCTAGAAAGCCGAGTCCTTCAGCGCACCCAGGAACTGGAACAGATCAACAGCGAACTCAGCCGCACGCTCATCCAGCTGCAAAGCACCCAAGCCCAATTGGTAGAATCAGAAAAAATGGCGGCACTGGGCAATCTGGTAGCAGGCGTCGCCCACGAGATCAACACACCACTCGGCATCGGCCTGACTACCGCCACCTACTTGCGCGATCAAGCCCGCACACAATTGAAACGACTCCCCGATCCGGACAACATCGATCCACTGGATTTCCGTGCCATCGCACTAGAAAGCTGCGATCTGATCGCCAGCAACTTACAACGCGCTGCCAAGCAGATAAACGCCTTCAAACAAGTATCAGTCGACCAATCCAGCGAGCAACGCCGGAGCTTCGTTCTCGGCCAATATTTGGATGAAGTACTGTTATCGATGGCGCCTCTGCTGAAAAGAAACACCCCAACCATCTACATCAACTGCCCTGACAAACTGACCCTCAACAGCTACCCAGGTGCCTTCTACCAGATCTTTTCCAATCTGATCCAAAACTCCCTGATTCATGGTTTTACAGACCTGCGAGATAGACGCATCTGGATTGAGGTCAAACAGACCGACCAACAGATCGTGTTGGAATACCGTGATAACGGTGTCGGCATCGACAGCGACATCTATCCAAAAATTTTCGATCCATTCTTTACCACCCTACGCAACCAAGGCTGCAGCGGACTGGGGCTACACATCGTCTACAATCTGGTGTCGCAACTATTGCAGGGACAGATACGCTGCCTACCAGCAATACCCGAACAGCAAGGCGCTCACTTCCAAATAACATTGCCAACCTGGCATCTGCATTGTGATTAGGAGGTCCTTTTTTCTAGCTGGCGCCAAAAGTAGAGGTTAAGCCGTCATTAGCGGAGGCCTGCCGCCGTAAGCGGCATGCGTTCGCTAATGATTGTAAAAACAAAGCCATTGCGTTGCATAACCCTGAACCTCCTCCAGCGTTTCGAATATGAGTTTGCTGACCCCGCTGTATCTGATACCACTATTAAAATTGGCATATAAGTAACCCGAATGAAGTGATCCGATCCCTAAGGCACCACCATCATTGGCAATACCATACGCAAAAAAAAAGCCCGCAAGAACGGAAGCATCATTCCCATCAGCATCAGCGTTTGTTGAACTCGCGTTGAGTATAATCCAATCGTCGGCACTGAATGAGTAGCCGTATTTTTCATCTACTTTTATTTCTGCGCTAGCGTCCACAGAAAAAAAATCACAAAAACACCCGTCGCGAAATTTCTTTTTACTTTATATTTAATCAATCATCTCTACTTCAAAAAAACGATTATGTAACTTCGTTATTGCAAGCCTTGGACCAGCTGCATTGAATCAATTAAGGTGTTTTTTACGCGCATAAATTTAAATAATTAATATAAAAATCATTATTTATTTCGACAAGCTGTAGCAATATGTTCACCTAAAAATATTTAGTGCCACCGGAAACATTTCCTTCCAGACATAAAAAAGACGCCAACAAGGCGCCAAAACAGAGCGGAAGCACGAGAAAATTAAATAAGCTTTTCTTTCATCGATTTGGAAATAAATTCAGCCTGCCTAATGGCCAGCGCAACAATGGTCAGCGTGGGGTTCTCAGTCCCGCTGCTGGTAAACTGACTGCCGTCAGAGACAAACAGGTTTTTCACATCGTGGCTCTGCCCCCATTTATTGACGACACCGTCACGCGCTCGCTCACTCATCCGATTGGTGCCCATATTGTGACTTGCGGGATAGGCTGGCAGGTTATTGACCTTCAGCGCGCCTACTGACTCGAACAGTTCCTTCGAGGTCTTGTAGGCATGGTTGCGCATGCGGGTGTCGTTGATATGGTCGGTCTTGTGCACCACAGGAATGGGTAGACCGTACTGGTCTTTCTCCGAACCGTGCAGGCTGATGTTGTTCGACTCCACGGCCATATCTTCACCGCAGATCCAAAATCCGGCCATCTTATCGTAATTCTGCAGCGACTCTGACACCTCTCGACCCCAGCCGCTGACTCCCGGGTTTAAAAAGGCTGACATAAAGGGCAGTCCCAGATGCAGAATCTCAAGCTCGTAACCGGCATAGTGGCCGCGAGAAGGGTCATTATCCTGCCACTCTTTAACCACACCCGGAACGACGGTGCTCTTGTACATATGCACGGGCTTCTCAAATTCGGCGTAAACGCCACCCGTAGTGTGGGTCATATAGTTCTGACCGACCTGGCCGGAAGAGTTGGACAGACCGTCGGGGAACAGACTGGACGCAGAGTTGAGCAGCATCCGCGGTGACTCGATGGAGTTACCGGCAACGGCGACGACACGAGCTTTTTGCAACTGCTGATTACCGTCTTTATCGGCGTACAGCACCCCGGTCACCTTGCCTGTTTTATCGTGCTCGATTCGCAACACCATGGACTGCGGACGCACTTCACAGTTGCCGGAGGCCTCGGCTTTGGGAATCTCTGTGTACATGGTGGACCACTTGGCGCCGATACGGCAACCTTGCATACAAAAACCGCTGACCTGACAGGCGGGCCGCCCGTCGCGGCTTTTCGTATTGATCGCTAGGGTTGCTTGTTCACACTTGGCACCAATGCGCTTTGCACCTTCTGCAACCACTTTGTAGTGGCTGCTCTTAGCGTGGAATGGCATCCCGGTGGTCTCGGTACCGCAAACCCCCATCTTCTCCTCAGCCAGAGTGTAGTATGGAGCCAGTTCCTTCAGTTCAATTGGCCAATCCAGCACATTCGCACCGGGGATCGTGCCATTGGTCGTTTTCATCTTGAACTCGTGTTCCTGGAAGCGCATCGCCACGCCGGCCCAATGCATCGTTGCACCACCAACGCCCTTCACAATCCAGGCTGGCAGGTGCGGGAAGTCTTTAGCCAGGCGGGCCGGTCCCTCAGAATTACGCTTATCCAGCCAGGAGATCTTGCCAAACATCTTCCATTCGTCGTTCTCGATGTCTTCCATTTTGAAGCGCTTACCGGCTTCTAGCACCACCGAGCGAATACCTTTTTGTGCCAGTTCATTAGCGAGCGTTCCGCCACCGGCACCCGAACCGATAATAACGACCATACTGTCATCATTTAAATCGAATTTATTAGCCATTGTTGATTCCTCTCTTATTATTATCAGATCCAGTCGTTCTTATCGAAGCCGCGGTCAATGTATCCGCCTTTTTCCCACGCCGAACCACCAAACCCAAACCATGGCCAAAGTTCAGGGTTGTTATAAATACCCATCATCACAGCGCCTTTGATTTTTTGAAAAAATGCCGAGGTTTCCATCTCGCGAAGAATTTCGACTCGATCAGTTTCTTGTTCAACCTTGAGATAGCCCTTGCCGAATCGAGCTTTGGTACGTCGATCCAACTCGCTGACTCCCTCCGTTAGTAGGGTCGCCAGCTCTTTATCTGTGGCGGCACTTTCCCCCATAGGCAACAACACTTGGGTATAATATTTATCCTCCAGCGTATCGTGCGGGTAAATATCACGCGCCATACGTAGCAGCGACTCACTGGCATGGTCACCAACAGCACTGGCGGCCCAAGCTGATGGGGTAACGAGTGCTCCACCCACACCGAGTGTAAGCACACCCGCACTCGCTAAAACCACAGAGCCTCTGGTTAAAAACTTTCTTCGACTTAATGAGGCTGAATCAACCTGAGTGGGGGCTATATTATCCATCTTGTTTTGATCTTTATTTTTATTCATAACAACCTCTCGATATTTTCTTATTAGTGCAGGACCAACGTTATTTAAAAATAAGCTAGTGGTTATAATTCAGAATTATCGGGTTACTCCAATTCATCAAAATGCAGTTTTATCTTTTCTGAAATTACTTGAAAGAGACGAGACATTAGCGTCTGATCTGAAATCGTTTTGGGTTCCGACAACAACTCTGAAACCGAAACATGCTTGGTGTATTCGACATAACGCTCAATACCGCAATGACGATAGAAATCGTTGCTGATACCCCATAATTCTGGCAACTCATCGCGGCACAGGATTACCGCATGCACGAGCACCGCAGAGTCACCGTTTCCATCACCACTCGACGCGATCCGACGCCAGCGTTGGGCCGTACCCGCCAGCTTTTGGCCGTCGACAACCAGGTTATAATCACCATCACAGAAGGCCCCAGGCACGGATGCGCAGTAGGCATCGATGCCCAGAGATTTAAAGGCGGCGATTAAGGGGCGGCAAAGCGCCTGATAGCTTGCGTCGATGCTGCCTTTGCTCCGGCGCTGACGGAACACAAGCGAGACATTGAGTAACCCGGGAGACTGGGGGACCAAATCGCCGCCGGTTTTACGGATGATGACCGGCCACCCTTTTTCCTCCAAGACGCGCGATGCCCGCTCGAATCCGGGATTGCGACTGATCGATGCGGGAACCACCATCGCACGTCGACAACGCCAGATCCGAAAGCCATGCTCGAGACGGTTATTCGCCACTAGCTCCAGCAGCTCTAGTTCCTGCTGCAGTCCCTCTTGTGGCGACAACAGCACCGGCTCCTGAGTGGCAACGGATGACTGCGTTGTGTCGATTCGAGCAAGGAAGTTCATCGCCTATACCTGCTCGATCAATTCGCACAGCGTACTTAGAAAGTCCGCCGCCGGGCCACCATCGACCGCGCGGTGATCGAAAGTCATCGACAGCCCCATCATCGACCGTACCGCGACACTGCCATCAGCCATGACCCAGGGGCGCTTGACGGTCTGACCGATGCCGAGAATCGCAATCTGAGGAATATTGATGATCGGGGTGAAATGACGCACCCGGGACAAGCCGAGGTTGCTGACCGTGAAGGTCCCTTTGGTCATTTCGGCCACGCTCAACTTACCCACCTTGGCGCGCGCGATCAGATCCTTGCGCGCCTCGCTACGCTCCGACAATGAACAGGCGTCCGCGTTAAAGATGGTGGGCGCAACCAGCAGATTGCCGGGGAGCGCGATCGCGACACTGAGGTGGATCGACTGACTGAGGTGCACCTCCCGCCCCTCGACTCGGCCGTTCAGTGCCGGATGCCGTTGCAGCGCCTTGACGATGTATTCGCCCAACAGGT
This sequence comes from Halopseudomonas sp., assembly GCA_036960405.1. Lineage (GTDB taxonomy): Bacteria > Pseudomonadota > Gammaproteobacteria > Pseudomonadales > Balneatricaceae > Motiliproteus. Next base: position 31,455 of record JBALWS010000024.1, read on the forward strand.
CCTCCACCGAGATCTTGATCTCTTGCGCGGCCAACTGGCCCTTGTGGTCCAGCAATGCGGTCACATCGCAGTCGGCGTGGAGGCTGAGCTGCGCCGCCTCATCCAGACTGCGCCGCATGTTGTCGGCGATCATGCGCCGCATCCCCTTCAGGGGTATGACCTGATCCTGTGTTTCAATCACGTTCATAAGGTACTCCGCTGCTGAGGGTTAGCTGATGCGTCCGATCAGGTCGCCTTTGCTGACCGTTTCATCGGCATCCTTGACGATTTCCAGGGTGCCGGAGGCGGGAGCGAGTATCTCGTGCTGGGCTTTCTGTACCATCACCTCGGCCACCGTATCCCCCTCATCGACCTGGCCACCATCGCTGGTCAGCCAGGTGGTAATCACCGCATCCTCATCCTCTTCCCAAAGATCCGCTAAAACTACAATATCGGTACTCATCGGCTTACCCCTTCATCTGTTGATAGGCTTGAACAATCTTGGCGGCGTTGGGCAATGCCCACTGCTCCATCGGACGGGAGAAGGGGATCGGTATATCCGGATAGGCCACTCGCTGAGGGGCTGCACGTAGCGGTAGGCCACTCTCGGCGACCGAGGCGATGATCTCGCCGCTCATGCCGTAGCTTTGATAATCTTCATCAACCACGATCAGACGGCCGGTTTTTTCAACCGACCGCAGTACGCTTTCACGGTCCAGCGGCACCAGCGAGCGGAGATCCAGCACTTCGGCGCTGACGCCCTGCTCGGCCAGTTGATCGGCGGCCTTGAGGCCGTGATGAACGCCTGAAGTGATGCCAACGATGGTGACATCGGAACCCTCGCGCACTACCTTGGCCTTGCCGATTTCAACGCAGTAACTCTCTTCGGGTACATGGTTGATGGCACCCTGCTCAGTCCCGAGCCAGCCCATACCCTGCAGCGCCTTATGGAACATAAAGATGACCGGATTCTGATCCCGAATGGCGGCGATCATCAGCCCCTTGGCATCGTAGGCATTGGAAGGAGCAACCACCTTCATACCCGGCAAATGGGCGAAGGTGCCGTGCAAACACTGGGAGTGCTGTCCGGCGTCGCTGTAGCCGCCGCCGGTGGAGGTCATCAGCACCATCGGCGCGGGAATATGTCCACCCGAGAAGTAGCTATTTTTGGCCGCCAGGTTGTAAATCGAGTCCATGCAGACGCCAAAGAAATCCACAAACATCAATTCGACGATCGGGCGCATACCATCCGCCGCCGCACCAACGGCAGCGCCGATAAAGGCGGTTTCCGAAATAGGAGTATCGCGCACACGGCTGGAGCCGAACTCATCAAACAGGCCACGGGTATTACCAAACACGCCACCCAAGGGGCCGACATCCTCGCCCATCACGAAGACTCGCTCATCGATGCGCATCTCTTGTGCCACCGCCTCGGCCATGGCGCGGGCAATCGTCAGCTTGCGCTCTTTTTGTATTACGTCACTCATTGTTAATTCTCCATTGATCCCGACACAGGAAACGAAATAAGGAATCGATTGTTATCGTCTCAGACAAACACCTTTTCGAGAGCCTCAGCAGGCTCTGGGTACGCGCTGTCACGGGCAAACTGTATGGCCCGATCGACCCGCTGATGCGCCTTGGCGGTCATCGCCGCCTCATCGCCGTCACTCCAACCCGCTTCAGCGACTAGCAACGCCCGCATCGCGGGGATCGGGTCCTTGGCGAACAGGGCATCCTTCTCGCCCTCGGGTCGGTAACCCTCGGCGTCGCCCATAAAGTGTCCAGCAAGTCGGGAGGTCTCGATCTCCAGCAGGGACGGTCCTTCACCAGCACGGGCGCGGGCAATCGCCTCACCGGCTGCCGCGAAGACAGCGATGGGGTCGTTGTTGGCCACGCGGTGCCCGGGCATACCGTAGGCTGCCGCCCGGTTGGCGTTACTTTCGATCGCGGTAGAGTCCTTCTTGGAGACCGAAATACCCCAGGCGTTGTCCTCAATCACGAACACCACCGGCAGTTTCCACACCGACGCCAGATTGAGCACTTCGTGGAAAGCGCCCTGATTGGCGGCCCCTTCACCCATGAAAGCTACCGCGACACCCGGCTTGTTCTGCAATTGCCGAGATAGAGCCGCTCCGGCCGCCGGCCCCAACCCCTGCGCGATAATGCCTGAACAGGAGAAGTTCACAGTGGCATCGAAGATATGCATATGGCCGCCGCGACCGCCGCTAAGGCCGGTCTGCTTGCCAAAGATCTCGGCGGTCATCTTGTCGAGGTCCACCCCCTTGGCGATGGCTACATGATGGGGACGATGGGTTGAGGTCACGGTATCTTCCGCCGTCAGATGGGCACAGACGCCGACCGCGCACGGCTCCTGCCCATTGGAGAGATGCATCTCTCCCGGTATCGGACCGTTGGCCATATTGAAGGCGGGTGTTTTACCCTCCATGTAGGTCTTTTCGATGGCCTCTTCGTAATAACGGCTGACAAGCATGTGCTCGTACATCCACACTTTTTGCTCTTTGCTGGGTTTCATGAAACTAATCCTCTTACTTTTATTTATGGATATCGGTCCAATCTAAGGGCGTAATCACCAACTTCTAACTAGGTACTGCAACCCTCATACCAACAATGCATCCAATTGATATTAAAGCATTATTTTTATTATCACCTTACAACCAAACACCCCATGAAACACTCTGTCGCAGCCCGCTGAAACAGTGTGTGGCGGCGGGACAAAGACATCCTCATCGCGATAAATGATGCGGACTGAGTTTTGCCACCTGTGGCATCGGCCATAAAAAGAAAGGCCATTGCACCAGTGACAATAAAGGCCCGACAACGTAGCCGAGCACTGCCAGAGGGGTTAAACGTTAAGGTATACGCCAGGCGCTAACAGATGCGGCTTGCATAGGCCTAGCAGGAAGCATCGGCCGACGAGGGTTGAGCAGAAGTGGTAGCTAGAAAACAGCACCACAGCCCCCTTTATTCAGCATTACCACGGGGGGCTGGATGTTATTGCCAGGGGACGCAGGACTACAGTGATTGCAGCTCAATCAACAGCAAGCCACCGCGCTCATAGATCCAGCTTGCTGAAACCAGTACCGCAGCCGCCGAAACGAATACCGGCAGGTCCAGGCGCCGCAACAATGCCATGCGCTGGTAAGCTAGCAGCAACAGCGCAACGGCGGCATAGATCGCCAGTTGACCGAACTCGATCCCGATGTTGAACGCGATCAGGCCGAGCACGCTAAGCCCCCCCGTTTCGGATACCAGCTCGCTTAACACGATGGAAAATCCGAATCCGTGAATCAGCCCTACGAACAGCATCGTGGGCAAGCCAAAACGGTGCTGCTGCTTGCAGGCCAACACGATCCCTCCGTAGAGAATAGTGAGTGCAATCAGGGTTTCGACCAGCGGTATAAACCAGCTACCTAGCGGGACGTAACCGATCATCCCCAACGCTAGCGTCACGGAGTGACCGAGGGTAAACGCAGTCGCGCGCTGCAGCGTCTGCAACCAATTGGCGGAAGCCAGTGCGATCAGCAGCACAAACAGCACATGATCGAGGCCCGCCAGAATATGGATAACGCCACTTCTGAGCTGGCCGATAAATGCTAGCGAATACCCTTGCGCAGCAAAGCTGGTGTGCAACGTACCGATGGAACTAAAGGTGGTAGAACCCCCGCGCCCATCATGCACCTGGAGGATATTGGCAAGCCGCTCGATCGCTTTCAGGCGGGTGCCTAGGTCACTATCGATGGTAAAGGAACCCGCCAGTGAGGTAGCCGGGATAAATAACCGCAGGTCGATACCGCTGTCGAACAGCTCGACCGCTCCCGCCTCCACCCTCACCCTGTCCTCGCCAACGGCAGCCTCGGCGGTGGCCAGCGTACTGAAGGGTTTGCGTTGATCGCTGTTGAAGATATGCACATGGGTCAACGACAGGCCTTCGAGCCGCTGTCCGTCTTGGTGCAAGGTATACCCCGCCAGCACCCGCTGTTCAAACTCCGCGAAGCGCTGTTCGACGTCGGCGGGATCGATACGGTAGTGCCACTGATCGCCAACCCGCTCCCGCTGTGTAAACGGGACCGCCTGACCGCTGTCGCCGCCCTGCCAGTCTTCATCCAGCAGCAGCAGAGGCAACGGCATCCGCAGTAACAGCTGCACCCCGCCCTGCTGCGGCGACACATGAATAATACGCGGCTCAAAATGGGTAAAGTGGGCTTGGACCTGGGCTGCCGCTGCCCATATAAGGAGGCTCAATACGACGTTCAGTAGTTTGTTATCCCTTAACAAACCGGCCCTAAACAAACTGTGTGCCAACATAAGATCGACTCCCCGCTAGGTGACGCGATGGGTGTAACCCCATCACGAATCGATGTCGATTGCGTAGATCAGTAACGGGGATCCCACATGCGCCGACCGGTAGTACGCTCATAGCCCTGACCGTAGGGGTAGCTCACGATCTCCAATTGCATCCCCCAAGGTGCCATGAAATAGACCCAGGTCAGCCCTTCCATGCCGGTATCGGTAAAGGTATGCGGCTTAGCCAGCACCTTGACACCTTTGTCTTCGAGGTACGTCACGGCAGCGTCCATGTCATCGACATAGAACGCCAGATGATGGCCGCCAATATCGCTGTTCTTCGGCGGTGCGCTCTGCTGGTCCGGCGAACTGTATTCGAAGATCTCCAGCGACGGGCCGTTACCACAACGCAACAGGTGGGCAACCTTGATCACCGCATCCTTATTTACGTTGAGGTTGTCGGTCATCCAGTCGTCGTTGAAGGGTCCGAAGGGGCCAATCGTGTAAAAAGCCTCGCAGCCAATCACATCGACAAAAAAGTCTACCGCCTGCTGGGCGTTTGGAACGGTAAACCCTAGATGCTGAGAACCACGCATCCCTGGGATACCGGCTTGGCTGGGTAAAGATACCAACAGCGACACGATTAAGCCGACCAGGGTCGAGCCTAAAACATGCCCTCGTTTATTTCTCATAATATGAATCTCCGAGATTTATTATTTGAGTGTTCAGCACCAGATCGGTACAGACAGAAGGCACCTATCAAGAACTGCGCCAACTCGCAGAATGGTTGCGGCTTGAATCTGTCGGAGGCCACTTAGTCTGATTTATATGCAAATAGAGTGAATTGAAATACCGGGATCGGTGACCCGCAGATACCCAAGATCCGTAAAAAAACACACGTTGAGACAGTCTGATTCAGCCACACTGATACGGTGTGTCGCACCGGAGACCATTACCCCCGCCGCTTGCTTTGTATGCTGACGATCCTGTCTAATGGGGTATATAACTATAATTATAAAATCCCTTTCAGCGCGTTGAAGGGGAGGAGAAAACCAGATGGCTAAGCCTAATGGCACCTCACATTCACCTCCGTCTAAGATCTCAACGGCCGGCAATCAGCGCCGAGAATCATCGATTCAGAGTTCGTGGCAACGCTGTCAGGATCAATACCATCTGGACCCCCATCGACCTACCACCCCACCACGCCTCAGCGACATCGAGGTAAAAAAATACAAAGAACCCCTCGATGAATTTCTGATTCATACGTCGCCCATATTTGATCACCTTCGCATGGTCGCCAAAGATGCGGGCTACTGCATATTGGTAACCGACGCCAACGGGATCGTAGTGCAAAGCCATTTCGACTCCAGCATTGTCCGCGACCTCGCCTCGGAAGGACTGCAGCATGGATCGGTCTGGACCGAGTCTTTGATCGGCACCAATGGTGTCGGCACCTGCCTGGAATCGGGACGGGCACTAACCGTTTACGCCGACGAGCATTTCGGCGAGTCACTCAAACGCTTTAGCTGTTCCGCAGCACCGCTGATTGCCCCAGATGGAACACCGTTCGGAGCAATCGATGTATCGACCTTTGCTCAGGGCCGCAAATTGGCACAGGGGCTGGCACTGAATCTGGTATGTGAGACCGCAGATCAAATTGAAGCCGTGCTGTTCAGAAGAGCCTACGCCGAGCATTATCTGCTGGCGATATCCGCTGCTAGCCCCACCTATGGCAGTAGCTTTACGGGCCTGCTTGCTGTTGATGGTTCCGGCCGTATCAGCGCAGCCACCAGTACAGCCTTGATGTTGCTAGGACAGCAACAACGTGCCCAGATCGTCAATCAGTCCCTCGAGGTACTGACTGGGCAAACACTGGAGCGCGTGGTGGCTGCAGGCTCTAATCCCGTCCTGATAGCGGGGAAGAAGCCGCTGACCCCACTATGCCTGACATACCTAATTCCGCAGCCACAACCAGCCCGCGTTGATCCCGCCAGCCGGAGCAAAACGGCCTGCTTAGAGGAGATTGCCGATTCGCCGCTGCTACAGGTGGCGGGCTCCGAGGAAGCGCTGCAGCAAAAGGCGCTTATTTGCCACCGCGTGCTGGATCGCGATATCACCATCTTGCTACAGGGTGAGACCGGCACCGGTAAAGAGGTATGGGCTCATGCCATCCACCAAAGCAGCGCCAGGTGCGACAAGCCCTTCGTCACCCTGAACTGCGCCGCAATTCCCGAATCGTTGATCGAAAGCGAACTCTTCGGTTACGGCTCAGGCACCTTCACCGGTGGTCTGAAAGGCGGCAAAATCGGTAAGATTCAGGCGAGCGAAGGAGGTACCCTGTTTCTCGATGAGATCGGGGATATGCCACTCGAGCTGCAAGCTCGATTGCTGCGGGTGTTGGCAGAACGGGAGATCACCCCACTCGGCCAAGTACAACCGGTCAAGATTGATCTGCATGTTATCTGTGCCACTCACCGAAACCTCAAAGACTACGTAACTCAGGGAAAATTCCGCGAAGACCTCTACTATCGCATTAGCGGTGTCAACATCCCCCTGCCCGCCCTACGCGACCGGCAGGATAAGCAGGCACTGTTCAGCAAACTGATCGATCTGATCAATCATGAGGAGGGTGTGGAAAGGTCGATCACCTTGGCGCAACCGGCGCAGAATCTACTCCTGGCCTACCACTGGCCCGGCAACATACGACAACTGAAAAACGTACTCCAGTTAGCGCTGTGCATGTGCGACGGAGTGCAGATCAGAATCGACGACCTCCCCGAAGAGCTCCGAGCACAGTCCAACGCATTAGACGGCCATCCTGCGGTGCCGTCGCGTGTTGCCTCCCTGCCCCATAACATCCCACTTGCTACGTCACCGGCCACCTCGGAAAAAGAGCTTATCCTGCAGACTCTGATCGAACATCGCTGGGTCGTCACCCGGGCCGCTAAAGCGATGGGAGTCAGCCGCTCGACCATGCACCGTAAAATCAAACTGCATGCACTACAACTACCCGATGACGAGTGCCCCTGACAAGCCTGAACCCAAGGCTTTCGGTTCGACGCTCTGCTGAATTCGTCCTGGGTTATTTGCGCTGATGCGCCCTTACAGGACGCAGTTATGGCACGCAGTTATGGCAACGGATCAGCAACCCTAAACGGTTATCAAGCGGTGGCAAATCATGGGCCTCATCGTTAGAAATAAAAACTATTGGTTAGTGCTCATGTGGCTGTTGCTGCTGAGCCAATATGCCCTTGCTCAGCCAAAGATATTGGTCGTGCACAGCTGGCACGACATCCTCTGGGATCGGCTCTGGCAAAAAGGGTTGGATGAAAAACTGGCCGCGCGCTTCGAACTGGTTCGATTTGATCTGGATGCCCTCCGCCTCACCAAGCCCCAGCTGCAACAACGGGTCGAGCAGGCATGGGCGAAATACCACGCCTTGACACCTGAACTGGTCATCCTTGGAGACGATGTAGCGCTGAGAGAACTCGGCCCACGACTAGCGAATGAGGATATCCCGTTGGTCTATCTGGGTATCAACCACAACCCGCGCAAATACCTTAGCAAAACCAATGGCCCCAAGATTACCGGCATCATCGAACGGCCGTTGTATGAACGCGCCATTCGGCAAATAACGACGCTATTCCCTGAGCCAACCAAGCGAGTACTCTTTCTTAACGATTCGCAACCCGGCGAGGAAGCCGTCACAGACCTTTTGCGGGTCTTTGGAGGTAACGCATCGGTCACTATTCAAGGTATGACAATAGACCTCAAAGTCACGCGATCCTGGGAGCAGTGGCAGCAGGAGGTGCTGGCAGCCGCAGAAAACGGCTACAGCGTAATACTGTTCGACTCGCGCTATCTCATCCGGGACGCTAGCGAACGCTATGTAGAGCCTGAAGCAGGTGTTGTCCGTTGGATGAACCAGCATTCACCTGTACCAATTTTTAGTTTTTATGAAGACTCTATTGGACCGGGACTAGCGATCGGTGGATGGGTCATCTCTGGCTATGATATGGGTTTAAAGGCCGGCGATATGAGCCTTGAACTGCTATCGACACGACCCAAGAAAGAGATGTTTCCGCTTTTCTATGACAAGGCGCGATATATTTTCAGCAAAGTGGAGTTGGATCGTTGGCATATAGCTTTACCGGAAGAGATTCGATCACAGGCTGTATTTGTAGAGAGCCAACAGATCTCATACGACTTCGACTGTGCCAAGATAAGTGACTCTATCTGTTACTGATTAATTGATTCATACAAAAATCATGCCCAAGCACTTCCCGGAGAGCGGGTAAAGATCCTCCGTTTGGTCATTTCCGCTCCCGCCAGCCGAAATCGAGCAAAACTGGCTAGACCCGAGCGGTGTGGTGTAGACCCGCTACCACCTAAACTGATCCGCCCCACCCTTTGCGCCCCAAAACCCCACGATATTCTTTGCTTTTCAGCCTGCTCCTTGGGGGTAATGTCAGTGTATAATTGCGCTTTCTATCTTCCTTTAATACTTTTCTGAATGACAACAATTACCGATTCCAAGCTGATTTTACCCTCTGAACCCAACCGCCGCTTCTGCGTTGCACCGATGCTCGACTGGACCGATCGCCACTGCCGCTATTTTCATCGCCTGCTAAGTCAGCATGCGTTGCTGTATACCGAAATGGTCACCACCGGGGCGATCCTACACGGCGATTCGGATCGCTTTCTGCAGTTCAACCCAGCCGAGCACCCGGTTGCACTGCAACTCGGCGGCAGCGATCCGGCAGCGCTGGCCGAGTGCGCGCGAAAGGCGGAGCAGTGGGGCTACGACGAGGTTAATCTCAACGTCGGCTGCCCCAGCGATCGGGTC
>JBALWS010000025.1:0-39807 GCA_036960405.1 Halopseudomonas sp.
CCCTGTGCATCTTCTTTGCGCGTCGGATAGTTTCCCGTTTGTTCTCAAAGGGGCCAAGCGAGCGGCGGCGATGAACCCGAATATCAGCTATCAGCAGTGGGGCAAAGGGCACTGTTTTCCGATGGAACAGGCGATGCAAACGGCTCAATTCATTCGACAGTGGGTTAAGCAATAGCCAGGTTCCCCAGAATCGTTGATCGATATAAAAGCACTGAGTCGATAGGAATTTTTATGAATCATTCGCAGCACTATTTGGCCTTAGCCAACATGTATAAGGCGGCACCGATCAATGCGTTTTATCCGCCAACAATCAGCATTGATGAGGGCGCGACCGAGATCGAATTAGCGGTTAAGCCGGAGTATTTTCATACCGCAGGCGCGATGCACGGCTCGGTCTATTTCAAGATGTTGGACGATGCCGCGTTCTTTGCCGTCAACTCGCTAGAGTTTGACGTATTTGTGTTGACCACCTCCTTCACCACCTACATCACACGGCCAATCTCATCGGGTAATGTCCGCGCGGTGGGGCGGGTGGTGAACCGCAACAGCAGCCAATTTATCGCCGAAGCGGTGCTATACGACGATAACAATCGTGAGATCGCCCGCGGCAACGGCATCTTTGTACGTAGCCGGATAAAGCTAGCCGCTATTCCCGACTATTGTTGCTGATTCGACGGCTTCATCCTCTGCTCGGTAGTCTAGAGTTGAACTATCACTCTGGATTGTTCGAGGGCTTTAATGATTGCGGCCACTCTCCGAGGTTTGATCCTCATCTGTATCGGTTTATCGCTGCTGGGTTGTAGCAGTTATCGCATGGCCTACAACAATCTGGACCGGCTGATGTTTGGTTGGGTGGAGGACTATGTCACCCTGACGGCCGACCAGCGCGATGAACTCGAGCCGCTAGTGAATCAGTGGCACGATCAGCATCGAGCCGAACAGCTGCCTCGTTACCATCGGCTGCTGGTAAAAATTCGCACTCGAATTCAAGCGCCGCCGACCGACCGTGTCGAGCTTCAAGGTTGGTTAGACGAAGCTGACGAGGGCTGGCTGCAACTGCGCTCGAGTGTCGTGCCCTTGGCGGTGGCGTTGCTGGATCAGATTGACGCCTCCCAGCAGCAGCGGCTGTTAAAACAACTCCGCAAGGATGTCGAATCCAAGCGTGATGACTACCAGGATCGCAATGCGTCGCAGCAAATCGATCACCGTTATGACCTCTACCGGAAGCGATTGCAGCGCTGGATTGGCCCTATCAATGACTCGCAACGTCAGGATTTAAATCGATTGGTGCTCGAGCTGCCCGATAGTGAAGGGCTTTGGTTGGACTATCGTAGTCGTTGGATAGCCGAGCTAGAGCAAGTATTGAGAGCTAAACCCGACGAACAGCGTTTTCAGCAGCAGTTACAGGCCTTAATCATTACGCCATCGAGCTTGCGTGGCGAATCTCTGCAAGCGGTGATTGAGCAGAGTCGGCAGCGTCGGCTTGAGTATATGGTGGAGCTGATCAATCAACTGTCGGCGAGCCAGAAGGAGCATCTGCTGGGTGAATTAGACGATCTGATAGAAGATATTGAGCAGCTACTCTGAAAGCTCGATTGATACTGTTTGGTAGCGATATAACAGGGAGGCTTCATATGAACCATCATGAAAAGATCAACTATCTCGAATTTCCTGCACGTGATCTTGAGGCGACCAAGACGTTTTTCTCCACCGTTTTCGACTGGTCCTTCGAAGATTACGGACCCGACTACTGTGCGTTTGCCAATGCCGGGATCGACGGCGGTTTTTTTCGCTCTGAGCTGAGTGCGTCGACAGAACAGGGCAGCGCCCTGGTTGTGTTTTATAGTCAGGCTCTTGAGGCGACTCAGGCCAAAGTCGAAAAGGCCGGTGGTCAGCTACTAAAGCCAATTTTCGATTTCCCCGGCGGGCGACGCTTTCATTTCAGTGACCCCAGCGGTAATGAGTATGCGGTCTGGTCAGACCAGGGTGTCGAACGCTAACTCATCGAAATTAATTCGAATATTTTTCGTTCTCGAGTGTTGGTATGGATGGCTGTTGCGATAAATCATGACTAGGCTGAGTTGGGGCAGATCACCCATAAACACAGCTTGAATCAAGGAGAGACCCGATGAAGAATAAAAAAATAGCCTGCGTGCTCGGTGCTGGCGTACTGCTGGGATCGTTAATGGTGAATGCCGCAGAGCGGCCGATGGGATTTTTTATTACCAGTGTTGGAATGGGTAACGGTGCCGATCTGGGAGGTTTGGAGGGCGCCGATGGTCATTGCAAAAAGCTGGCGACAGCGGTGGGCGCCGGAGACCGCGACTGGCGTGCCTATTTGAGTACCGAGGCCGAAGGTAAGCGGGGCGTGTTTGCGCGTGCGCGAATCGGTAACGGGCCTTGGTATAACGCTCAAGGGGTACTGATCGCAGCAAACCTGACCGACCTGCACCTGTACAATAAAACCATCACGCTGGAGACCGCGCTCGACGAAGCGGGAAATAGGATCAAAGGTCGGGGTGACAAGCCCAACGAGCACGATATTCTAACCGGCGCGCCCGAGGACGGTACCGGGTATTTTCCTGATGATAAAGATCACTCTTGCAGCAACTGGACTAGCAGCACCACCGGCAGTGCCCAGGTCGGGCATCATGATCGCCATGGTGGCGGAAATCTATCTTGGAACTCGGCTCACGCCTCGCGAGGCTGTAGCCAGGAAGCATTGGTAAAAACGGGCGGTGCGGGGAAATTCTACTGCTTTGCTGCGGACTGAGCTTTTGCAGCGTCCCCTTTGTGTCACAGCGGCCTGAGGACCGATCTTCAGCGCCGCTGCATACCTTATTAACGAATCCGCCCCCCTACGGAAATACTGCCGCGCATCCGTGGACCGGAGCTTCTGTGGTAGCCGTTGTAAGAACTATAACTGCTCGATACACCGATACTGCCGTAGACCTGAGGGTCGTTGCAGCCTGTAAGGGTTACCGATAGGAGCAGTAGCGAGGCCCATTGCAGCATGCGATAACACTTATTCATGATTTGGCTCCTGAGTGAGTTGCAGACTAGCTTTTGGCCAAGTTTGGAGGGCGATTCCGGCTCCCGAAGGGTCGGCGATCAGCGCGACTCGACCGCCGCTAGGGCGATCTTGCGGTGCCAATAACAGGCTCCCGCCTAGCGCCTCAACGCGCGCAACGATGCTATCAAGTGCTGCGCTGTCCTTGACCCGAATATAGCTCACCCACAGTGGAGCTAGACCTTCAACCGGGTTGGGTAGGATGCCTACCCGAGGCTTGGCGTTGGTGCTGAGTAACCGGTAAGTGTGGTCTGAGTGTGGCTTTTTGAGCTGGCGGTTTTCAGCCTGATAAGGTGCAATGGTTTGATAAAAGGCCGTGGCCTTGTCCACATCGTTGGTCCAGAGCTCGTTCCATAAGAAGTTGCCCACGCTGGTATCGTCAGAGTCGAGAGGATCGCCGGTCCGGGTTTCGATCAGGGTTAACAGCGCGCCTTGAGGGTCGGCGACGATCGCAATCGTGCCTCGGTCTGCCAAGTCGGTGGGCGGTTTAAAAATGGTACCACCTGCGTTCTGCAGCGCCAGCGTCGCGGCTTCGATATCCTCAACCGATAACAGCACCACCCATTGTGAGATGTCGGCTCTCGCATCAAGTCGAGTTTGATCGACCATGCCGCCAATCAGTTGGCCGTTGTGACGGATCAAGGTGTAGTTGACCGTACGGAAGAATCCGAGGTCCAGACCGAGCTGTTCAAACTCCCAGCCAAACAGTTCGTTGAAAAAATGCTGCGAGGCCTCGGGGGTATCGGTAACCAGATCATGCCAGACAATCTTACCGGGCAGCCGGGCGTCGGTCGGGGTATCGGTCAGAGCGGGCATGTTGATAGCGGTACTGCTGCAGCTAGCGATGGCGAGCACCGCTAGGGCAGCAATTAAGGTGCGGAGTCTGTTCACGAGAGGCCTCATGGGATAGTGAAAGAAACCAGCCTTTTAGCCGTGCTGCGAGTACCGGTCGACAATCAGTATGGTTCAGAGATGGAGGCTACGCAAAAAATAACTTACTTGCTAAGCAATTGCTTTTACAGGATTTATGCTTTTTTTCTGGCGTTGTCCGTGGATGACAGTTTGATACGATAACGAGGCTGGAGCGGGTGATGGGAATCGAACCCACGTATGCAGCTTGGGAAGCTGCCGTTCTACCATTGAACTACACCCGCGATGAGCTGTAGTTCAGCATATGCCGAGCTAGCTGGCAATAGCTCGCGCAGATGAGAAGGAGTGGGGCGGCTAATGTATTGGGGAGCTAAGCCGCATAGGGTTGTAACAATCCTGTGGTGAAGCTATCCGAGTAGTAGCCCGTTTTAATCGGCTACCTTTTTTAAATCCCCCAATATCGATTGGAGACCACTATGGCAACCTCTGATGTTTTTGACGATGCGCTCAAACGTGTGCGGCAGCTCGGTGAGCGGGCAGCAATCTCTTCCGAGGTGGTGGAGTCGCTGATGCGCCCCAAGGCGATGCTGACGGCGGCGTTGCCGGTACGGATGGACGATGGTTCAACCCGATATTTCACCGGTTATCGCTGCCGCTACAACACGGTGCTGGGGCCGACTAAGGGCGGGATTCGATACCACCCGCAAGTATCTCAGTCCGAGGTGCAGGCGTTGGCGTTGTGGATGACTATCAAGTGTGCGCTGCTGGGCTTGCCATTTGGCGGTGGTAAGGGCGGGGTGATCGTCCAGCCTAAAGAGTTATCGCCGATGGAGTTGGAGCGGTTGTCGCGCGCCTATGTGCGGGCGATGGCCGATTTTATCGGCCCAGATGTCGATATTCCGGCCCCTGATGTGTACACCAACGCCCGAATCATGGGGTGGATGATGGACGAGTACGAGGCGATCACTCGGGCCCGAGTACCGGCGGTGATTACCGGTAAACCGATTCCGCTCGGTGGCAGTTTGGGGCGTGATGAGGCAACCGGACGGGGGGCTTTTCTGTGTGTGCGCCAGTTGGCCAGTAAGCGCGGTTGGCAACCTGGTGACATGCGGGTTGCGATCCAGGGGTTCGGTAATGCGGCCTACCATGTAGGTCGATTGTTGCAGCGGGACGGCTACAAGATCGTTGCGATCAGCGATTCGCAGGGAGGCATTCATTCCGAACAGGGTTTTGATATCGATAGCCTATGGGCTGAGAAACAGGCATCGCGCAAGATGCGTGCGGTCTATTGCGAGCAATCGGTGTGTCAGTTGATCGAGCACCGCGAGATCAGCAACGAGGAGCTGCTGGCGTTGGATGTCGACCTGCTTATACCGGCCGCGTTGGAGGGGGTCATTACCGCCGATAATGTCGAATCGATTCGCGCCAAGACGATCGTCGAGGTGGCCAACGGCCCGATCGAAACTGCCGCTGAAGCGCTACTGGATCAGCGTGGCGTGACCATCGTCCCCGATGTGTTGGCCAACGCCGGTGGTGTCACGGTGAGTTATTTCGAATGGGTGCAAAATCGCAGCGGCTTTCCGTGGGATCTTGACGAGGTGCGTCAGCGGCTCGAACAGTACATGGAGCGGGCTTTCGAACGGGTCTGGCAGATTGCCGAACAAGATTCACTGTCGTTACGCAGTGCAGCCTACACCTCGGCGTTGCAGCGGATTAGCCAGGCTACCATGGCGCACGGTACCCGAGAGTACTTTAGCGATGGTCGTGAGTGATGCTGTTTCGCTAGACCCTTAGTCACAGCCTGCTATCATGGCGCCAAATGACTGTAGTACGGAGTCAGTACTGGGATCTCTGGTAGCTCGATGGCGTTGGGTGGCATGGCAAAATCAAACAAAACAGCAACCGTTTGGCCGATGCGGCTGGATCGTTTTCTGGCTCAGGCTAGCGGCCTGAGTCGGAGCCAGGTACGAAAGCTGGTCCAGCGAGGTGAGGTGGAGGTCGACGGTGAAGCGGTTGCTGATGCGACCTGTAAGGTGACCGCCGAACAAAGGGTGCGACTGGCAGGTGAACCCCTGAGCCTGCGGCCTCCGGTCTACCTGATGATGAATAAACCCGCTGGGGTGATCAGCGCCACCGAAGATGCCGACCATCAGACCGTGATCGATCTGCTGCCCTATGAATTGCAAGCCGGAGTGCACCCGGCTGGCCGCTTGGATCGGGATACTACCGGGCTGGTGTTGTTGACCGATGACGGTCAGTGGAGTCACCGGGTAACGTCGCCCAAGAGGCAGTGTTTCAAACGTTACCGGGTCGGTTTGGCCGAACCGATGTCTGACGCAGCCTGCGATGATGCCCGAGAGCAGTTGTCGCAGGGGATCCTACTGCGCGGTGAAACCAAACCGACCCTGCCGGCAGAGTTAATTGTCGATTCGCCAACCGAGGTGCAGATCCTGATTCAGGAGGGGCGCTACCATCAGGTTAAACGGATGTTCGCCGCGCTGGGTAACCGGGTGGTGCGTCTGCACCGTGAGCAGATCGGCCCAGTGCTGCTCGATAGCGACCTGGCTCCAGGCCAGTTCCGCCCGTTAAGCGTGGACGAGACCGCTCAGTTTTGATCGTGTTTTGCCATCATGTCAGCCCGATTTATCGTATTTAACTAGAGACCACTATGGATCTGATCGAACAATCTTTGCAGCAACAGCTTAGCCAGCATCCCGCCTCGCTTGAGGGACTGTGGGTGGTGGATGAAAACCTGGCCGCGTTGAGCCAGATGGCCGTGCAAGAGGGGATGTCGCTGCTGACCAACCGGTTCGATCTACTTCAGCGCGGTGAGGCGCAGCAGTGGCCGATTCGGTTTAGCGATTTTGATTTTTCTCCCTGGAGTGACGCCAGTCTCGATCGGCTCTACTATCGGGTCTCGAAAGAGAAGGCGGTAGTTCACCATGTGATCAACCAAGCCTGGCGCATGCTCAAACCTGGTGGTGAGTTGCGCTTGTTGGGGGCCAAGAACGAGGGCACCAAAACCTATTATGATAAGGCGCGTAAGCTGTTCGGTCAGGGAGAACTGGATAAATTGGGCAAGGGGAACTTTGCCGCTACGCTGACCAAAAGTGATGCTCAAGCTAGCCCAGAATCCCCATTGCTCGATGATCGCGATTATTCGCAGTTTCGTCCCATCGCTGATGACTTTATCAGCAAGCCGGGGTTGTTTGGTTGGGATAAACAGGATCAAGGCAGCGCCTTTTTGGCCGAACATTTTGCCGAGCTGTGGCCGTGCTTGAAAAAAACGCAACCCCGGGTGCTGGACCTGGGTTGCGGTTACGGTTACCTGTCGGCCAAGGCGCATGCGCAGGGAGTCGCGTCGATCACCGCGACCGACAATAATGCCGCTGCAGCACTCGCCTGCCAGCGTAACTTCGACCGGCTCGGAATAAGCGGCGATGTCGTGGTTGATAACTGCGCCGCCAGCCAGACCGATCGTTTCGATCTGGTGTTGTGCAACCCTCCGTTTCATCAAGGTTTTTCAGTAGAAGGTGAGCTGACCGAGCGTTTCGTTGCCGCCGCGGCACGGCTTACCGCGTTCGATGGTGCCGCCGCGTTTGTGGTCAATCACTTCATTCCGCTCGAGCGCAAGGCGTCGGGACTGTTTCGCGAGATCGATCTGTTCGCCGATAACGGCAGCTTCAAACTGATCCGTCTGGCGCGTCCTAAAGGTTAAGTTGCATGGTCGCAGCGCTGCTCGAGCGCAAGAAACGGGTGGTTTGGCTAACTAAGGCTGCTTACACTGCATTTAAGCCGTTAACGAACACCCGAGTCTGAACGGATCACAACACTCCTTGCAGAGACCAGTATTTGCCGATGAATACCGCCAGCTTAATTCGCCTCCTCAGCCTCGCCGCTATCTGGGGCGCATCGTTCCTGTTTATGCGCATCGGCGTGCCGGTGCTGGGCCCGGCGATGCTGGTCGAGTTACGGGTGGGGCTGGCAGCGCTGTTTCTGGCGATTGTCGGTTGGTTTTTGCGCAAGCGCCTGCAAGCCGGAGAGCATTGGGGCCATTATCTAGTGCTGGGGTTGTTTAACTCGGCGTTGCCGTTTTTGCTGTTTGGGTATGCGGCGCAAGTATTGTCAGCCTCTTTGCTATCGATCCTCAATGCCACCGCGCCGATCTGGGGGGCGATTCTGGTCGCTATCTGGAACCGCCAAGCACTGAACTTTAAGACCGTGCTGGGGTTGTTGCTGGGTGTGTTGGGGGTGGCGATCTTGGTGGGCTTTGACGCGGTGGTGATGCGCCCGGGCGGCGAGCTGGCGATCGTTGCCGCGTTGGGAGCAGCGCTGTGCTACGGCATCGCCTCGACTTACGCCCGCAGTGCCAAGTCGGTCGATGCCTTCAGTAATGCTCACGGTAGCATGTGGGCCGCAGCGCTGCTGATTATCCCGGCGTTGCCGTTCTATCCTATTGTTGAGATGCCCGGGGTCGGGATTATGGCTGCGGTATTGGCGCTAGGCGTGGTCTGCAGCGGCATAGCTTATCTACTCTATTTCCGACTGATTGCCGATGTTGGCGCCGCATCCGCATTGACGGTAACCTTTTTGGTTCCGATGTTTGGGATACTCTGGGGTGGACTGTTTCTCGGTGAGGTGGTCGGCTGGTACACCTTGCTCGGTTCGTTAGTGGTGATCTTCGGTACCGCGTTGGTGACCGGCTTTAATCCGCGCCAGTTGGTTCGCGCCAAGGTGGAAAAAAATGCCTGAATCCTCAGTTGAACTTCAGCTTCAATACGATCGCATCGCTCGGGCGATTGAGTTTCTACAGCAGCAGGCCGAACAGCAACCCTCGCTGGCAACGATTGCCGCCGAAGTCGGGCTGAGCGAACACCACTTTCAACGAATGTTTAGCCGCTGGGCGGGTGTTTCACCCAAACGGTTCTTGCAGTACCTGACCAAACAGCGAGCTAAGCAGGCGTTAAAACGTTCGCTGTCGCTGCTGGATGCGACCTTCGAGGCCGGGCTGTCCAGCCCGGGAAGGTTGCACGACTTGATGATCAGCTGTGAGGCGATGACTCCTGGCGAGGTCAAAGCACAAGGTGCAGGGCTGACGATTGGTTACGGTTGCGCGGTGACACCGTTTGGTCGCGCGCTGATCGGTTGGACGCCTCGCGGTGTCTGCCACCTGGCCTTTGGCGAACCGGCCTGCCAAGCGCCGGAGGCCGAGCTGGCCAAGGCCTGGCCTAAGGCGGATTGGCATCGGGATGATGCGGCGGCGGAGCGGCTGGCGTTGCAGATCTTTCCAGGGGGAGAACGGTCCGAACCTTTGCACCTGTTGTTACGCGGTACCAACTTCCAACTGAAAGTCTGGGAAGCGTTGCTGCGGGTGGGCTCGGGTGAACTGGTGTCCTATTCGCAGTTGGCGACACTGGCCGGTTCGCCTAGGGCTTCGCGTGCGGTCGGCTCGGCGCTGGCCGCCAACCGGATCGGTTATCTGATCCCGTGTCACCGGGTGATTCGCGAAACCGGCGAAGTGGGCGATTTCCGCTGGGGCAGCGAGCGTAAGCGGGTGATGCAGGGCTGGGAGGCGGCACAGTTGGAAGCTTCAGCTATAGCTGAATGAGGCGCTTTCGACAAACAGCTCGATCAGTGCTCGTTGTGCTGGCTTGATGATCCGATTGCCAGGATAGACCAGCGATATCGGCACCGGGGCGGTTTCGTACTGCTTGAGTACCCGAACGAGCTTGCCAGACTTTAGCTGATCGGCAACGATAAAATCGGGCAAACAGGCGATACCCAAACCATCGGCAGCAAAATCTGCCACCAGCTCGCCGTTACTGACTTCCACACTTCCCGATACACTGATGTGCCGCACTCCGGTCTCTGCCTGATAGCGCCAGCGACCTGTCTGGCTAATAGAGCTATCTAAGATGCAGCGGTGCGCCGCAAGGTCTTTTGGTGTCTGGGGCTCGCCATAGCGTGCTATGTAGTCGGGGCTGGCGACGATATAGATGTTGAGCTGACCGATCTGCCGTGCAATCAAGCCCGAGTCGGGCAGCACGCCGACCCGTACTGCCAGGTCGACCCCTTCATCGATCAAGTGGTGCGCTGGAGCAGAGCTTGCAGCCGAGCCGCTGTTCAAGCTCGGTGACCTGTCGGCTGACCGCTGAAATCACCACGTTCAACTCTCTAGCCGCCGCACTGAAGCTCTGCTGTTCGACCACCGTGTGAAAGGTGTGCATCGCTTTGAGAAGATCCATATTTCTCCCTTTGTGAAATATGTTTTGTTGATATGGCTGTTTTTCTGATTAGGGCATAAGAATAAGATCTCTATCAACACTTCAGCAAACAAACTTTGTGGAGACAGATGATGAAAATATTAGTGATTGGTGCGACCGGCACGATCGGGAAAGCTGTAGTAGAGCGGTTGGAGCAAGGCAACGAGGTGATTGCAGCTGCCTATAGCGGTGGCGAGGTGCAGGTTGACCTCGGCAGCGCCGACTCGATTCGGGCGATGTTTGACAAGGTTGGTAAGCTCGATGCGGTGATCTCTACCGCTGGACTGGCCAACTTTGCTCCGTTCGATACGTTGCAAGATGCCGACTATCAATTGGCGTTAACTAACAAATTGATGGGGCAGGTAAATATGGTTCGGATTGGCCGCGATTTTATCAACGATGGCGGTTCTATCACCCTGACATCGGGCATGTTGGCGCGTGAGCCGATGCCGGGTAGTGTGGTGATCAGCATGGCCAATGGCGCGCTCGATAGCTTTATTCGCGCTGCGGCGTTGGAAGAGCAACGCATTCGGCTGAATGTGGTCGCGCCCGCTTTTGTCAAAGAGACGATGGAGATGATGGGGATGGATAGCAGTGGGGGACTCTCCGCTGCGGATACCGCCAAAGCCTATCAGCAGGCTGTGACAGAAACGCATCATGGTGAGGTGTTGGACGCTCGAGAATATATCTAAAGCATAAGAGGCAGGGCCTCGCTTGGCGGTTGGCTAGGCTGTTAGAGCTGGGTTTGACCCGTTGTTGATGCTGCCTAGCATCACCGGATCGAACCTGTCGCCAGCAGCGCAGCCAGCGTCCACATCATCACACATACCAGGCCGTCCAATATTCTCCAGGCGGCCGGTTTGCGGAACAGTGGTGCGAGCCAGCGAGCGCCCAAGCTTAGCGAGAAAAACCAGATGAACGAGAACAGCGCTGCGCCTGCAGCAAACCAGTAGCGCTCGTGTTCGGGGTAGCGGCCGCCGATACTACCGAGCAGTACCACCGTGTCTAGATAAACATGCGGATTGAGCAGGCTTAACGCCAGCGTGGTCAGCAGTGCGGCGCGTAGCGAACTGAGGCCGCCGCGCTGAGTCTCCAGTGTTTGGGGCCGCAGCGCAGAACGCAATGCATTGGCACCGTACCACAGCAAAAAAATAACTCCCCCCCAGGTTATCAGCGTCAGTAGCAGCGCCGACTCGCTGATCAAGACGCCCATTCCGGCAATGCCCAGCACGATCAGAATTGTATCGAGTAGTCCGCACACTCCGGCAATGGTCCAGTGGTACTCGCGGCGAACCCCCTGGCTCAGCACAAAAGCGTTTTGCGCGCCGATCGCCATGATCAAACCGGCACTGGTCGCCAGGCCGGTTATAAAGGGTGTCGGGATGGAAAATAGGTTGGCAGTCATCGGTACGGCTATCGGGTTGTTGAGATGGGTCGAGGTTAGGCTATCGCAATTGGTTAGTAAAATTAATAATATTTAACATTGATTAAAAAAATTAATACCAATAAGTAGGTTCAGACAATGATCGATTATCGCCAACTACAGGCATTCGCCACAGTGGTGGAAACGCAGAGTTTTGCCAAAGCGGCGCGTCGGTTACACCTGACCCAGTCGGCGGTCTCGCAGCGAGTGAAACAACTCGAAGAATCGCTCGGCCAGTTATTGATCATCCGCGCTCAGCCGCTGTCTCCAACACCCGCTGGACAGCAACTGCTGCGGCATTACCGTCAGGTAAATCTGCTGCAAAGCGAGCTACTTGAATCGTTGGGTGACGACCACACTGGCGGGTTTACCAAGTTGGCCATCGGCCTCAATGCCGACAGTTTGGCGACCTGGTTTATGGACGCGATCAGCCCGTTGCTCGAAACGAGTCAGCTACTAGTGGAGTTGCGGGTCGATGATCAGGATCAGACGCACCATTTTTTGCGCCAGGGTGAAGTGATCGGCTGTATCAGTGCCAGTGACCAGCCGATGCAAGGAGTCAGTTGTACCGCGCTCGGTATCACTGACTATCGAGCACTGGCGACCGCCGAATTCAAGCAGCGTTACTTTCCCAGCGGGGTCGATTCAGCGGGGCTAAAACGAGCGCCAGCTGTTGAGTTTAACCAGAAAGATGAGCTGCAGGATCGTTACCTGCAGACGTTTTTTAATATCGACGGTGATTATCCGCGCCATCGGGTACCCTCTCCGCAGGCTTTTATCGATCTGATCGAGCGAGGCCATGCATGGGGGATGGTGCCCGATCAGCAAAGTCGGCCGCTGCTTGAGCAGCAGCGACTGCATGAACTCCGTCCCGGGGATCGGCTGCAGGTGCCGCTGTATTGGCACTCATGGAACCTAACTACCGACGTCAGTCGCCAATTAAGCGAGTGTTTGGTGCGATACTGCCAGCAGCATCTGGAGCCGATTTAAGCCACGCGCAAGTGGCCATTGGGCGCCTGCGACCAAACTGTACCGCAAAGGCTAAGTTTGATTGAAAAGGCTAGGGCTGGTAGATACCGGAGTGCTGCTGGGCTTGACGAATGTAGGCCACCACGTGGGCGGCTTTTTCGGGTCGAATATATGAACGGCTAGGCATCGCGCCGAATCGCCAATGACGCTGTTTGGCACCCAGTTTGATGGCTCGGTAGATCGCTTCATCGGATAGCTGATCAGGGGCATACATCTTGTGTTTTAGCGGCGGTCCCATTCGCGATCCCTGCATCTGTTTGCCATGGCAGAATGCGCAGTTACCGGCATAGAGCTGCTGTCCTTGAATGGCCGAGCCGACCACTTCTGTCGATGGAACGCCGTGTCGTTGCTTGCGCTCACTCTCGGTCATCGTCATACAGGCGCTAACGACCAGCGCTAATGTTGCGACTAGTGCCCCCCGTACCAGGTAATTGTTCATAACTACTGCTTCTCTCAGTTATGCCGGGTAAAAATGTGTGTTGAGCGAACTCGTTATTGAGTATTGCCTAGCACCGGTTTACCGGGGTGGGCGATCTTGGGCCAGTAGGTATTAAAGTCGAACGAGGGGCTATGCTCGCGGACGTGACACTGGGCGCAGATCGCTTCGGCAGCCTTCTCTTGGGTTGCCAGTGCTTTGTTTTGCGTCGCAACTTGGCCGGCGCTGGAGGCGTGCTCGCGACTGCCGCCGTGGCAGTTTTCGCACTGGACTGCGCTCAGATGGCTGGTTAGCCCCTGGTCCAGATAGCCACCGGGCTGCAGGAAGCCAACGGTATGGCAGCCGATGCAGTGGCTATCGAACTCCTTGCCGACCTCTTCTAGGTCGGTGAACGCTTTGGCGTGCTCGCTCTGGCTCCAGACCTGATGCTGCGCGGCGTGGCAAACCTTGCACTGTTGCTCACCCAAGTAGGGTGACTCGCCACTCTTCAGCGCCTTGCGCTGGGCCACGCGGTCGAGGTAATCCTGCCGTAGCGCGTCGTTGTATTCGGCGTACCAGCTATCGAGCTGTGGCGCATTGGCGACGGTATCGGGAAGCTCGAGCACCGCGTGCTGCCAGCTAGCGATCCGCTGTTCTGAATCGAGTTCAAGTTTGAGGTGCCCCAGCCGTTGACCGCGTGATCCGGGCTGTAAAACCAGGGTGTTACCCAACTGTTGCGGTTCGCCGTAGATTTCGTAAGCGGCTTGGATCAGCAGTAGGTCGATGTCTTGCAGGTCGAACAATTGCTGTACCGCTGCCAGTTCTAGCGTGGTCGCCAGTACCGTTAGCTTGTCCTGCTGTTTGGCTTGCTTAAAGGCTTGCTGCAGCGGAGCCGCTTGATCGGTGATCGGCGACAGTGTCTGCATCTTGGCGTAGGGGGAGCTGAGCGGATCGAGCCACTGGCTGAAAAATAGTTTGTCACCGGCGCGGCTGGAACTGTTAGAGCGGCTGATACGGTCGGACTTCCAGTTGCCGACCACAAAAGGCAACCCTGATTGGGCCAGCATCTCTTCGCCGTGAGCCAGGTCAGCCCACTGGATGCCGATGGCATCGTAATCGAGTTGTGCCACCCCGCTTAGGATAAAGCTGTGTTTGATCTGGTCGCTGCCGCGCTCGGGAGAAAACAGTCCGCCAGCAGAGATAAGTAACAGCTCGGGGTTGCTGGCTTGAAGTTGGTCGATCACCGTGGCACGGCGTTGCAGGCCGCCGTAATCGGATTCCAGTGAGCAGCCACAAGGCTCGATCTCACCGTCGAGATTGCCGGAGTAGAGCAGTTCCAGTGTCGTTGTTTGCTCCGCGCAAGCGGGCAGGGTAAAAGCGAGTAGCAACAACAGGGTCAGACGCATAGTCAGTTCCATCTAAATAAGACAATAATCAAAAGCGGCGGTGCAGGCGGGCAAGATAACGGTAGTCGCGCTATAGCTCAAGGGGCTGGCTCGCCTGTGTGAGCACATTGGACCGCCAATACGCTTAAATGTTTAGCCGATTTGTGGTTTATTGGGGGGGAGATTTAATACCGTTAATCACACTGAAGGAATTGCACGTGAAGCAGCTTGTCGTATCGGTTTTGGTTCTGTTTTTGGGGCTTATGGGTTGTGCCGAGGAAAATCTTCAACCGCAGTCGGCGACTCAGTCGGAAGCGTCGAGTGCTAACGACCCTCAAAAGCCCGTTATTCCACAACACAACCTATCCCAGGTTGCCGATGCTAAGGCGGTTACCCCCGAAATGCTGGCGACCATCGAAGTCGGTAAAACCACCACCGCTCAGCTGATCGAGCTGTTGGGTGAGATTAAGCCGTTCACGTTGGGCGATGGTAAACAGATCTTCCGCTACGATGTGGGTAAATTTATCTTTGATGCCGATGGTGTGCTGCTGCGTCAGCATATCAACCATTGATCTCCGTCGTGGTTTTAAATCCTGATCTCTTTAGACTAAGTCCCGTCAAAATGTAGTCCCTTTGTTTGTTGTTAGGAGTTTGCAATGCCGCTGAAAGTAAGTAATTTCATGACCTCTAAAGTGCTGGTCGCAAAGGCTGATGATGGTATCCGTCAGACCTTTTTCCGGATGCGTGAAAACGATGTGCGGCATATGCCGGTGGTAGATGAGGAGCGCAACTTGGTTGGCATTATCAGCGATCGTGATTTGCGTCGCCCGGAGTGGGTCGATGAAGCCCCCGACCTGTCGCATATCTACAATCTGGACGATAACCTCAGTGTCGGTGATCTGATGACCCGCAACGTGATGGTGGCGCATACCTACGACACCATCTCCAAGGCTACCAAAACCTTGACTCAGCATCGCTTCGGCGCGATGCCGGTACTCAACAAAGAGCAGGAGCTGGTTGGGATGCTGTCTTCGCTAGATCTACTTAAAGCGCTAGACCTACTGCTGGAAGAACAGAAAAAAGCCAAGAAGGGCTGATTACCTGCAATGCTGGCCGGGTCGCTCCATTGATGGCGTTACCCGGCCTGCGCGCTCTTTGTTTAGTCTTGTCGCCAGTTCTAGATCACTCTCCCCCGCTATTTCTCTCTGTTTACCCTTCGCCGACTGTTCGAATTTCATTTTTGATGCCTCGATACATCTGAGCAGATATGCCGCTCAACTGATTCCGTATTTGCGCGCTCTTTTGCGGTCGTTGTTTCTATTAAAACCTGTAATTTGTAGGTGTTAACAAAAGATCTAAATATATGCGCTGTTGCTGATTTGAGACTATTGTCTGGGTAGTCGTGGGAGGTTTTTTTGATCTCCCACGGGTAAAATCGGCGCCTTTGTATCAGAAGGATCTGTTTTACTTTATCGGGTTAGACAGCGGGTCTTCATGTACGACTACATCATCATCGGCGGCGGTATCGTAGGGGTATCAACTGCCTGGCAGTTGCGCCTGCGTCAACCGGATAAGCGGATTCTGCTGCTGGAGAAAGAGGCGCAGTTTGCCCAACATCAAAGCGGTCACAACAGTGGTGTGGTGCATGCCGGTATCTACTATGAGCCAGGCAGCCTCAAGGCTCGACTTTGCAAGCAGGGGCTTGACGATACGCTGGCTTTTTGTCGCGAATACGATCTTCCGTTTGAGCAGTGTGGCAAGCTGTTGGTGGCGACCAATGCGCTGGAGCTTGAGCGGATGCAGGCGCTTTACCAGCGTGCCTGTGACAATGGCTTGGAGGCTGAGCTGCTTGATGCAGAGCAGCTGCACCGATGCGAACCCCATGTGGCAGGACTCGGGGCGATACGGCTCAAGAGTACCGCAATCGTTGATTACCCGCAGATATGTCAAAAAATGGTCGAGCGCTTTACCGAGTTGGGCGGGGAGGTTCGGTTAAATACCGAGTTGATCGGACTCGAAGAAAGGTCAGATCAGATTCGGGTGACCACGCGTGTTGCCAACAGCTTTTCAGAAACCGAGCAGGGACGTTTTCTGATCTGTTGTTGCGGTTTGATGGCCGATCGCACCACGCGGATGTTGGGGATCAAGACCGACTTTCAAATCGTGCCGTTTCGCGGTGAGTACTACCAGCTTCCGCCCAGTCGAAACAATATCGTTAATCATCTGATCTACCCGATTCCCGATCCTGAGCTGCCGTTTTTGGGCGTACACCTGACTCGAATGATCGACGGCAGTATCACGGTAGGACCTAACGCAGTGCTGGGATGGA
Organism: Halopseudomonas sp.; assembly: GCA_036960405.1. Taxonomy (GTDB): domain Bacteria; phylum Pseudomonadota; class Gammaproteobacteria; order Pseudomonadales; family Balneatricaceae; genus Motiliproteus. The sequence continues at coordinate 16,785 of JBALWS010000025.1, forward strand.
AGCGAGAAGGCTACGGCCGGGTTAATGTTAACCTGCGTGACGTCTGGGAGATGCTCCGCTTTCCCGGCTTTTGGAAGCTGGCGACGAGTCACTTTAAAACCTCGCTGGCGGAGTACCATGATTCGCTGTTCAAGCGTGGTTATCTTGAGCGGGTGCGTAAATACTGTCCTGAATTGCAGTTGTCAGATCTGCAGCCCTACCCAGCGGGGATTCGAGCTCAGGCGGTGCTTAAGGATGGCAGCCTGGTGCATGACTTTCTGTTCGCCGAATCGCAGCGCAGCTTGCATGTCTGTAACGCGCCTTCACCGGCCGCGACTTCGGCGATTCCTATCGGTGACTATATCTGCTCAAAACTGGCTCAGAAGACGGCTGGCATTGACTGATTATCGAACGGCCCTGTAGTTGGCTAACGTTCGTTCTATTTCCGCTTACCTTTGACCAACACTTGAATGCTGTCCTCAGCATTTAACGGGCTACCCTCGGTGGTCTCGGCGGTCAGTGTTAAGGCGATGATCTCACCATCAAACGGTTGACGGCCCAACTTGATTTGCAGCGCAGCGGCCAGATCTTGGGTCCTAAATTTTAATGACAGGTCTTCGATACCATCGCTGGTACTGGTGGAGCAGTCGTAGATACTGGCCTTAGCGGCTATCTCGGCTGTGGCATCCTCAAAGCTATATCTTGCCGGTGTTACCCCTTCGAGCCGGATCGAATCTAACTTCAGGCTGCGCACATCCAGCGCGCTTGTCCCGACAATGGCGACTGGCGTGACGCCTTTTTTGTCGATATTGATGGGGTTGGGGCAGGAGCCGGGTTTGATGTCGATCTGCATCTGGCCGCAGCGTTGATCGCCGTCTAATGACAACTCAACCGCGGTGGCGAAGAAACCCAAACTCGAGCTGCGGTTTCGGTGGATCAAGGTATACCGTTGAGCGCTGTCGGGGTCGATATCGATGCTGTTGCTAAAGCTGCCGCCGATGACGAAGCCGTCGTTGCTGAGCACGTCGTCGTAAGAGTTCAATTGGATCTGGTGGTTATCCAATAGCGTCCATTGGGCGTTGGTGAGCAGCTCATAGGTGGTGATCGCAAAGCTACCGGCACCGGCCAGTGACCCTTCAAATTGCAACGTAATGGCTTCGCCAGGCTGGCTGCAGCTCTGGGCTACTGCAAGCCGAGCACAGAGTCCCTCGTAGCAACTTTGTTGTTCTGCGGCGATTGTTGCTGAGCTGATCGCGCTAGTAAGCGCTAATACAGCACATAGCGTGAATGAGATAAAAGCGCTGCTGGCTACACGGTCAGACATCGTAGACTCCTTGCCCGGTAGGGGGTGATCGATTCGACTAGTGTAGTCGGTTTGATCAATTTTTCGCCATGATCAGGATCAGCACGGGAGGGATTAGAGCCGCTCGGCAATCTCTGACAAATGTGCATCGTGCAGGCCCAGTTCGTCGAGGTGGGCGATGGTGTTGTGCAGATAATCACGGCTGGTTCCACTGATACCGACCGCATGACGCACATGACCGGCTGCCTGTTCGGGGCTGAGCTTGCCGGAGTATTGCGGGCTGCTGCGATCAACCACAAAGGTCAGCGCATCGACTTTACCGCCCTGTTGCAGTTGTACCGGATGGATCACGCCACGGTACAGCGGCGTCGGCATTTCACGGGCGAACAGGTAAGCGGCGATAACCGCTTTGTCGGACGCCGGGATACGGTAGGCACAACCGCAACAGGAGCCGCCCCGATCAAGTCCCAGCACCATGCCTGGGTGCTCAATGGTGCCGCGATGGGTATGCGACCAGACACACAGCGAACGGTGGTAACCGTAGAGCCGGGCCGGTATGCGTTGCTGATAGTCAAAGCCGGGTCGCCACAGCAATGAACCGTAAGCAAACACCCATAGATCGCCATCGGGTAGAACCGGGCAAACGGCATCGGGGTGGACTCGCAGGTTGGCTTCGGAATTCATCGTTGGAGTTGGCCTTTAGGCATATACGTCATTGGCTAACTACTTTAAAGTTCACGGCGGTAAAAGCCAAACGCAAAGGCGAAAGTTGGCGGTATGCTTCAAGATACACCGCTGCCTGTATATGACGACAAGAGGAGAGTCACAGGATGTCGTGGGAAATTGAAGCCTGGCACTTATGGTTACTGGCGGGGATGATCTTGACAGCGTTAGAGATGCTGGGGCTGGCATTTGTTGCGTTGGCGTTGGGTTTGTCCTGTATCGCCGGCGCGGTAGCTGCACTGGCAGGAGGATCGATGACGGTTCAGATCGGCAGCACTGCAGTGGCCGCGATAATTGTTACCCCGTTGCTTGTGCGCTGGTTTAAGCAGCGTAGTCAGGGAGCGGACAGTATCAGCCTGGCTGGCGAGGCAGGCAGTACCGGTCAAACCTGTACCTTGATCGAACAACAGGGGCGGCTGGGTGTGCAGATTAAAGGCGATTTTTTCCCTGCCCAAAGCGACGACGATAGCGAACTCAGCGTGGGGCAGAAAGTAGTCGTCCAGCGTTTTAGCGGTATTACCGCGATGGTATCTCCCAGTACAACTTCAGCAAACTGATAAACCAAGGACTCGGAATCATGATAGAGATAACCCCACTGACTATTCTGCTGCTGGTATTTGCCGCTGGCGTGGTGATCTTTTTTGTTAAAGGTCTGGTGATCGTGCAGCAGAGCGAGGCGATGGTGATCGAACGATTGGGCCGATATTCGCGCACCTTGGATCAAGGACTGCACCTGCCGTTATCAAACTATCGATGGAGTGCAGCTACCGGTGACGCTGGAGTCGGTGCGGATAGATCGGCGTGAGATCGTGGCCGACTTTCCCAAAATCCCGGTGATCACCAAGGATAACGTTACCGTGTTGGTCGATGCGGCGCTCTACTTCCAGGTAATTACGCCCAAGGATGCGGTGCTGGCGGTGGAGAACCTGGTGCAGGCGATCGAAACTCTGACCCAGACATCGCTGCGTTCCAAGGTCGGTGAGTTGGAGCTGGATCGATTGTTGGAAAGTCGGGCCGAGATCAACGGCTCGTTGACGGTGGCGTTGGACGAGGCGGGCAACAAATGGGGTACCAAGATTAACCGGGTCGAGGTGCAGAACATCATCGTTCCCGAGGAGGTGGAACAGTCGATGCGTAAGCAGATGACCGCCGAACGCGAACGCCGCGCCACCGTGACCACCGCCCAGGGGCACAAAGAGGCGGCGATCAACGTTGCCGAAGGTGAAAAGCAGGCGGCGATTCTGCGCGCCGAAGGCCAACGCAAGGCGATCCAGACCATATTTGAGGCGACTGGTACCAGCGTCAAAGAGGAACAGATTTTGAGTTATCTGATCGCGCTGGAGTATATGAAGACCCTGCCCGATATTGCTAAAGAGGGCGAACGGGTGTTTGTACCGTACGAAGCGACCGCATTGCTGGGCTCGATTGGCTCGATCAAAGACCTGCTGCCGTCGTTAAAATAATCGCGCTTATTGATACCAGAGGAAATGTTATCGATGTCTGCCCAGTTTCTTGATGGAACCGCCGTTGCCGCTGCTGTGTTGGAACAGATCGCCAGCCAGGTGGTGCAGCTTAAACAGCAGGGCATTACGCCAGGGTTGGGCACGATCTTGGTGGGTGATGACGGCCCCAGTACCAGTTACGTCAACAAGAAGCACCAGACCTGTCAGCAAGTAGGCATCGCATCGTATCAGCGGACTCTGCCTGCCAGCGCCACGCAGGCGGAGCTGTTGGCGGTGATCGACGAGTTCAACGCGGATGCCGATATTGACGGTTATATTCTGCAGCTGCCATTGCCACCAGGGTTCGATTTTACCGAGGCGCTGGCTAGGATGTCACCGGATAAAGATGCCGACGGTTTGCATCCGACTAACTTGGGGCGACTGGTGTTGCAGGAAGCGGGGCCGCGACCCTGTACGCCTGCGGGTATCCTGGCGATGCTGGCGCACTATCAGATTCCGGTAGCGGGACGTGAGGTCGTGGTGGTAGGCCGGGGCCCGACGCTGGGGCGGCCGCTAGCACTGATGATGACGCTAAAAGATCCACACGCGGATGCCGCAGTCACGGTGATCCATTCGGGGGTGAAAAACCTGGCCGACTATACTCGACGTGCCGATATTCTGGTGTCGGCAACCGGACGGCCCAGCATTATCACCCCGGATATGGTTAAGTCCGGTGCGGTGGTGGTCAGTGGCGGGATTAGCTGGGAAGGCAAAAAGCTACTGCCCGATGTTGATGAGTCGGTGGCCGAGGTAGCGAGTTGGATCACCCCGCGTTTGGGTGGTGTCGGCCCGACGACGGTGGCGATGCTGCTAAAAAATACCGTAGATGCCGCGCTACGACGAGCCCGCTAGGGTGGCGCAACCACCTTCATCCAACGCATCAGTTTTACCCCCGACACAACAAACGCTACTCGCGATCGGCGTGTTGATGGTGTCGCTGTTGGTGTTTCTGTTTAGCGATAACCTCAACAAACTGCTGATTTTAGAGGTCCCGCTGGCGCAGTTTTATTTCGTTCGTAACGCGTTGGCGGTGCTGCTGCTAGCCGGTTATTTTGTTATCGCCAAGCGTCGCCAGCTGTTCGCCACCGCCGCACCGGTCAGACAACTATTACGCGGAGTGTTCTACGCCATTATCAACCTGGGTTATTTGTTTGCGCTGCGTGAAATGCCGGTGACTTTGATCAATACAGGACTGGCCTTGGCGCCGCTGCTGATTACCGCGCTGTCACCCTGGCTGCTCAAAGAACGGGTCAGCCGCTTGCAATGGCTGGCCACGACGATGGGCTTTATCGGCGTCTGCTTTATCGTCCAGCCAGACTTTGAACAGACCTCGCTGGCGGCGTTGTTAGGGTTGGCGGTGTTGCCGCTGTGTTATGTGTTGATTCTGATTCTGTCCAAACAGCTTGCGAGTACCGAATCCGGTTGGACGATGAATTTTTATTCCTTTGCCGTGGTGACATTGCTGGCAGCATGGTGGGGCGTACAGCAGTGGCAGCCGCTGAGTCTGAAGTTATGGCTGGCGATGCTGTTGTCTGCGGTGATGGTGATCGCCGCTTTTGGTTTGCTGGTGCATGCCTTTAGTTTGACCCGGGCGGCGTTGTTGGCGCCGTTCGAATACTTGGGGATTCTGATGGCGCTGATCACCGATATGTGGCTGTGGGGAGTGATCCCGGGAGCGCTGATGGTTGTTGGAGTCGGTTTTATCCTGCTTTGTGGTGGCTTGCAGCTAGTCGAGTCTCGGCGAAGTCCTGCACCGGTCAGTGCCCATATACACCCGATGGATACCCATCAAGATTAGAAAGCCTCGAAAAACCTACTGTGCGTCACGATTGCAGTGTTGGGCGGTGCTCAGAATCCTCGTGTACCTTAAGTACACTGCGGTTGCTGCGCTCCGTCCGCCTTGCTCTCGAGCCGCTCGCGACGATTTTTCGAGGTGCCCATAAATGTTTTGGAGTTGTTATGCTCAGTTATCGTCACGCCTTCCACGCCGGCAACTATGCCGATGTGCTTAAACACCTGGTATTGAGTCGGACGCTCGATTATCTGACTCAAAAATCCGGGCCGGTCTGCTATATCGATACCCATGCCGGCGCCGGTGGTTACAGCCTGGTGTGTAGCGAAGCCAAGAAGACCGGTGAGTTTAACGACGGGATCGGTCTGTTGTGGCAACGTAAAGATCTGCCCGCCCCGTTGGCCGAATACCGCGCCTTGGTTGAACAATTTAATGAGGGTCGGGCGCTACGCAACTACCCCGGATCCCCCTGGATTGCTCGGCAGCTTCTGCGCAAACAGGACCGGATGGAGTTGTGTGAGTTGCACCCCAAAGATCATCCTCGGTTGGCAGCGCTGTTTAAGGGCGAACGACGAGTCAACTGCTATTTTGAAGATGGTTTTAAGCGTTCGCTGGCGCTGGTGCCGCCGGTCGAACGGCGTGGCCTGGTGCTGATCGATCCGTCGTATGAGATCAAAGACGATTACGCCAAGGTGGTAAAGCATATTAAAGCGCTGCATAAGCGTTTCGCCACCGGAACCTTTGCACTCTGGTATCCGGTCGTCGACGAGCAGCGGGTGCGCACGTTGGAGAAAGCGTTCGTTAATAGCGGTATGCGCAATATCGAGTTGTACGAAGTCAGCTTGACCGAAGATCATGACCAGAAGGGGATGACCGGTAGCGGTATGATCGTGGTCAATCCGCCGTGGACGTTAAAGAAAGAGGTGCGCGAGGCATTGGATTGGTTTGCGCCGTTGGTCAGCGAAACCGGTCAACCTCTCTACCGAGTGGTTCAACTGGTGGCCGAATAACTCTGGATGAAGGCCGAGCGATCCCTTAGCAACTGGGCCCTGTTGATCAGTTCTCGTCTTTGGTGTCTTCGGTCTGATAAAAGGTGTATTTATCCGCCCTGCCTCGCACCTGATCGGCGGGGTATTTCTGTTCATTTTGTTTTGTTTTGTGCGCCACGGCTTCGAGGATATTGATATCCAGTTGGTCGGCTAACCGTACCAAGTAGACCTGGATATCGGCGATCTCGTCACTCACCGCTTGGTGCTGTTCGGCGCTGAGTTTTTTAGATTGCCCTTCGCTTAGCCATTGGAACTGCTCGAGCAGTTCGGCGGCTTCCACCGTTAATGCCATCGCCAAATTTTTGGGTGAATGGTACTGCTGCCAGTCACGCTGCTCGGCGAAGTCACGCAGGTAAGCTTTGAGTTGCTGCAGGTCTTTCATTGGCGACACCTCGTTAGAGTGCCAGGGTGAGCCCCTGGCTTTATTTGCCCTAGTTAGACAATAGCCGTTAACCGGCTGAGGTGGCGTATTTGAGAATTTCGACCACCTGCTCGGGGGTTTGTGCCCAGGCCATGGCTGCGCCATCGACCTCTTTTAGCGGATGGATCAGGTCGGCCCCATGTAACGTGATATAAGGCTTTTTCAGTGCGGCGCAGCAGCCTGCATCGAAGGCAGCGTTCCACTGTTTGTATTGATCACCAAAGCGGACCACCGCCAGATCGCACTTCTCAATTAGGGTTTGGGTACGGATCGCATTGACCTTGGCGGATTTGTGATCACGCCAAAACGAATCGCTTTCAGCCCCGAGGATGTCGCCTGCGGCATCGCTGGTCTGATGATCGGTCACTGCCGAGGTGAAACTGATATCGAGTCCAAGCGCTGCTGTCCCTTGCATAATCTGTTGGCGCCAATCGGTGTGGATTTCGCCAGATAAATATACGGTCCAAGTCATCGGTTTTCCTTATTGTTAGTTCGTTGAGAAATGTCGCCAGTATAGCTGAGGAGAGCGATGGCTGGAAAGTTATATGACTCTATGGTCAGGTTTGTTGGGTCGGCGTTTGCGGGCTGATAGCGAGGCGAAAGAGCGTCCGTTAAGAAGTAAAATTGATATATTTAATTTTTTTGGGATTAACTCTGGCGTTGCTGTGTTGTAGCTATACCGATCTGAACTAACACAAGGAACGCTCCCATGAATGCCAATGCTGCTGTGTCATTGTCTCTCCCCTCCCTGCCTATCAGTAACATTGGCAGTGATGCAAAACCGCTAAGTCAGACTCAATTGAGTCAAGCCAAAACCGCGTTCGCGTTACGACGGGTCGATCTGGCCGATGCTGAGGTGCTATTGAGCGGTGATCGGATTCCGTCAGCGGGTGACTTGGTGCTGGCTAGGGTGGACCGGATTCGCCAGCACACCCGGATCGAGTTGCGTAGTGGTCGGCGCTCCAATCTGTTTGTTGGCGATACCGTGGTGTTGGCCTATGGCAATCGCTACGCCACCGACCAGTTTGAAGCACGGGTGCCGGATGACCTGTCGCCCTGCCACATGGTCGCTGCAGGGGGGCTGGCTGCCGCCATGGTTAGTCGTAATGCAGGGATTAAACCCGCCACCGAAATTACCCCGTTGGGGTTGATCGCCGATGCACAGCAGCGGGTGCTTAATTTGCGTGATTATCAGCTCAACGGCGGCGGACGAGGCGCGGGCTCGGTACCGGTTATTGCGGTGATGGGGAGTTCGATGAATGCGGGCAAGACCACGACTGCTGCTTGCTTGATCAACGGCATGGTTCAAGCTGGAAAAAAAGTAGCAGCTGTCAAAATTACCGGTACCGGATCGGGTGGCGATCTTTGGAAGATGCGCGATGCTGGCGCCTTTGAAGCGATCGATTTTAGCGATGCCGGTTACATCTCGACCGATCGGGTGCCGCTAGATGAGATTCTGGACCTGACCGACCGCTTGCTAGGGCATCTGGCCGCTAAGCAACCCGACGTGATTATCGTTGAAGTGGCCGATGGTTTATTTCAGCCGCAAACCGCAGCGCTGTTGACCAGTCGGCATTTTCAAACACGGGTAAACAGCGTGTTGTTTGCTTCGGGCGATATTTTGGGGGCGGTCGCCGGTGCCAATATCCTGCGCAATAATGGTTTTCGTTTGCTGGGGCTTGCAGGTGTGTTAACCCGCTCCGAACTCGCTGTCCGAGAAGTGCAGCAAAGTTGTGATGTGCCGGTGTATAGCCTTTTGCAGCTGCAAGATCCGCAACAGGCCGAACTGTTTATCCATCAAGCGAAACAGTCGCAGCAGCGCGTTTGCCGTGAGGCTTAAATCATGGCCCTCTTGTTGGAGTCTGTTAGGCATCGCCGCCATCTGAACAGCTTGGTTCGGTTGACCATCAATGGTCTGCTGCAAGCGTTGGTGGTGGGGGCGGTGATGCTGTCGATCAAAGCCCTGTTTGATCTGCTACCGCAGAATCCTCCGCTAGAGACACTGATGCCGCCGATCGGTTTGCTGTTGGTCATGGTGTTTTGTTTAGGTTTGTTACGTCGGCAAGAACGGATCGATGCCGAACGGCTCGGCCAGGGTTATGTTCATCGGGTTCGTTTACAGCTGTTTAAACACTGGTGCGCGCTGGGCGAAAGCGGCCGTACAAAACGACGTACCGGTGTGCAAATGTTGCGTTTTATTGGTGACCTGACTGCGCTCAGGTTGTGGTTGGCGCAAGGTATTGCTCGGTTGATCATCACCTTGAGTTTAACTCTGGTGGTTTTGGTTGGGCTCTGTTGGATCGATTGGCACGTCGGCGCCGCAGTGCTGGTCTGCTTGGCGGTATTTGCCGGGGTGGGGCACTATCTTGGTAGCGCTATGCAGCGGACGATGCGTACCGCGCGCAAGAAACGCAGTCACTTGGCTGGCAATATTAATGAAAAATTGCAGCTGGCAACGACCATCGAATTGTTTGGCCAGCAGCGGCGAGAGCAGCGTTACCTGGCCAGACAAAGTGCTCGGCTGACCGACGCCATGGTGGCGAGGGCTGCAGCAATTGGTGATCTTAGGGCGTTAACCGAGTGGGCGATTGGCTCTGCAATGGTGGTCGCGCTAGCGGTTGGCTTGGGCTGGCCGGTGAATACGGCCATCAGCCAAGGAGGGTTGCTGGCGGTATTCACCGGGCTGGGCATGTTGGCACCACGGCTGCGTAACCTTGGGCGTATTTATGAATACTGGTACGGCTACCAGATCTCTTGCGAGAAACTCAATGGGTTTCTTAGCCAACCCGTTGAGGCTAGCGGCAGGCGCGCTGTGCCGAAGTCGTTTCGTCAAGCCAAGGCTGATCTTCGACTCCGCAGTGTGTCGGTGTCGCAGCGGCTGGAATCGGTCAGTGCGACGATTCCGGCAGGCGCTAGGATCTGTTTGCAGGGGCCCAGTGGATCGGGAAAAAGTGCACTGTTGGCGGTGTTAGCTGGAATGATCCAACCCGATCAGGGCGATCTGATGATCGGCAAGCGACGGTTGAAAGATATTCGTCTCGACCGTTATCGACGCAGGGTGGGGATGGTCAGCGAGCAGCTACCTCTGCTGCCGGGGTCGGTGGCCAAAAATATCCGTTACGGTCAGCGGGCGAGTGCCGCTAAGGATCAGACGGCGCGAATGGACATACCGCTCGAACGAGCCGGCATCGATATCTCAAGCTTTGAATTGGACCTTAGCTATCGGCTAGCGCCTAACGCTAGCAACCTTGGGCAGGGTCAACGCCGCGCTATTGAACTGGCCAGGGCGCTAGCGAGATCACCCCAGTTGTTGTTATTGGATGATCTGGACAGTGTGACAGATGGACAAACTAAGCAGCTGTTTAATCGCGCCATAGCAGGCTTTGATGGCACGGTCGTGTTCGTTGCTAACGATGATGAGATGACTGGCTGGGCCAGCGAACGCTGGCAGTTGCAGGGAGGCCACCTGCGGTCGGTAGTGCCTTCTGCCCCTGCCTCTGCCACTGATACCGTAGCTCCGCTGCGCTTGCTGACCGATGGCGGTCATTGACCGTCAGTGTTAATAATCAGGAGAAAGTGATGATTGATCGACTACTGCAACCTCCCCAACCTCCGGCACCTGGGCGGATACATAAGCGTACCGTTGCCGGTTGTGATGCGCTGACCTATTACCTGCAGTTGCCGCATCTGTATCAGGCCGACACCCCGATAAGCGTCTGCGTACACGGTATTTCGCGCAACGCTAAAGAGATGATCGAAGCCTTTGCCGGAGAGGCCGCCGAAAATCGGGTGCTGATCGCTCCGTTGTTTCGTAAACAGGATTACCCACGCTATCAGCAGCCAGGTATCAGCACTGCCGATCGATCCGATTTGGCTTTGCTAGAGATACTGGCCGATGTCGGCCGGCTGACTGGGGTCGATAGTCGTCAGTTTGATCTGTTTGGTTATTCGGGCGGTGCGCAGTTTGCTCAGCGATTTTCGCTGTTTGAGCCCGAACGGATTCGTTCATTGTCGCTAACCTCGGCGGGTTGGTATAGCTGGCCTGATGCGAGTTTACGTTACCCCTACGGGGTAGGTAGTCGGGCGCTGAGAAGCACTATCGATTTACAAAAATTTCTAGCGTTACCCTGCCAGCTGATCATCGGTAGCGATGATAGTGAGCGGGACAGTTCGTTAAATTGTGCTAGCCAGATCGACAGGGTGCAGGGCAACGATCGCTGGCAGCGAGCCCAAAACTGGCTGCAAGCGATGACTCATGCATGCGAAAAGCACCAAATCGATAATCAGCCACAATGGCACGAGTTAGCGGGGCAAAAGCATTCGTTTGGCGACAACGTTCGCCAGGCGGAACTGGTGGGCAAGGTTTGTCAGTTCTGGAATCAGACGTTACAAAAGTCGGCCAAACCGGCTGCGATATATTGTGGCGATTATAAAGCGGCGCTGCCTGTCTCACAGATGCTTTACCGACAGTGACAATAGTCAAGAATATTCGGCATCGAGATAGGATCTGTTACACTACGGGTTTTCCAGTACTTTGGCCTGTCAGTGGAGCCGTTTTATGCGTTTTGAAGGCACCGATCAATACGTCGCGACCGATGATCTAAGAATGGCGGTGAATGCCGCAATTACTCTGCAACGCCCCTTGCTGGTTAAAGGGGAGCCCGGCACCGGTAAAACCATGCTGGCCGAGGAGCTGGCGGCTGCGCTGGGTAAGCCGTTGTTACGCTGGCATGTCAAATCGACCACCAAGGCGCAGCAGGGGTTGTACGATTACGATGCGGTATCGCGACTACGCGACTCGCAGCTGGGCGATGATCGGGTTCACGATATCGGCAACTATATCAGGCAAGGCCTGCTGTGGCAGGCGTTTGCCGCCGACGAGCAGGTGGTGCTGTTGATCGATGAGATCGACAAGGCCGATATCGAGTTTCCCAACGATCTGCTGGTCGAACTCGATAAGATGGAATTCTTTGTTTACGAGACCGGCGAACGGATCGTCGCCAAGCACCGGCCGATTATCATCATCACCTCAAACAACGAAAAAGAGCTGCCCGACGCGTTCTTGCGTCGCTGTTTCTTCCACTATATCCAGTTCCCCGACAAAGCCACCATGCAGCAGATCGTTGAGGTGCATTACCCCGATATCCAGAAAAAGCTGGTGCAGGAAGCGATGGAACTGTTCTTTCAGGTGCGCGAGGTCAACGGCCTGAAGAAGAAACCCTCAACCTCCGAATTGATCGACTGGTTGAAGCTGCTGATGGCCGACAATATCCCTGCAGAAGTGCTGGCCGATCGTGATCCGACCAAGGCGATTCCACCGCTGTATGGCGCACTGCTGAAGAACGAGCAGGATGTCCATATGCTGGAGCGGCTGGCGTTTATGGCTCGGCGCGAAGCCCGCTAGCTCTTTGTTAAGCCAAGCGGGAATCTGTATATGTTGATCGATTTTTTTGGCGCGCTGCGTAAAGGTCGGGTTCCGGTCACTCTGAAAGAGTTACTGACTCTGATCGAAGCGATCGAGCAGGGTTTTGCCTTTGCCAATCTGGAACAGTTTTACCTGTTGGCGCGCATCTGTCTGGTCAAGGATGAGAAGTATTTTGATCGCTTCGACCGGGCCTTTGGTGACTACTTCAATAACCTGATCCAGCTCGAAGGCGAAGGGCTGGTGGAAGCGCTAATCCCCGATGATTGGTTGCGGGCTGACTTTCTCACGCAGTTGAGTGAGGAGGAGAAAGCCAAGATCGAATCGCTCGGTGGCTTGGAAAAGCTGATGGAGACGCTCAAGCAGCGACTCGATGAGCAGCAGGGGCGTCACGCGGGCGGCAGTAAGTGGGTCGGCACGGGTGGTACCTCACCGTTTGGTCATAGCGGTTACAACCCCGAGGGGGTGCGGATCGGTGGCGAGAGCAAACACAAGCGTGCGGTCAAAGTGTGGGAAAAACGCCAGTTCCGCGATCTCGATGATAACGTTGAACTGGGTACCCGCAATATTAAGGTGGCGCTGCGTAAGCTGCGTAAGTTTGCCCGTACCGGTGCAGCCGAAGAGCTGGATCTAGACGACACCATTCGCGCCACCGCCAACAACGCCGGTTACCTTGACCTGAAAATGGTGCCCGAGCGGCATAATGCTGCCAAGCTGTTGCTGTTCTTTGACGTCGGCGGCTCGATGGATCCGTACATCCGTCAGTGTGAACAACTGTTCTCGGCGGCGCGCGGCGAGTTCAAACACCTGGAGTACTTCTACTTTCATAACTGTCTGTACGAGAAAGTGTGGAAGGATAATTCGCGCCGCTTTAACGAATCGATCCCGACGTTAGACCTACTTCATACCTACGGCTCGGATTACCGGGTGATCTTTATCGGCGATGCCTCGATGTCACCCTACGAGATCGCCTACCCCCACGGTAGTGTCGAGCATTTCAACGAGGAACCCGGTCAAGTCTGGCTGCAGCGCGTTCTCGATACTTTTCCGAAAACTATCTGGCTTAATCCGACGGCTGAACAGCACTGGCAATACACCCAGTCGATAGAGCTGGTTCGCAAGCAGTTCGAAGGAAAGATGTACCCGTTAACACTAGAAGGGATGGAGCGAGGGATTAAGCAGCTGTCGCGCTGAGTTTTTAAAACAGTATGTACGAGCGTTTTCTATCGGCGTGAGCAGTTCTCTGCCTGATAAATACTTTAGTATCTATATTGCTCATGGCTGTCGTCTGATAATATACACGATTATTAATCACGTCATACATTGCATTTAATGATAATCAGGTCTAGGGATGGATCATGTCGAACTGCCGTGCCTTCAGTAAATTCAGAGTCTTTCTTTGCTTGCTATCAACTCTAGTAATCGCTTCGTGTGGCGGTGGTGGTGGTGGTAATACTGCTGGCGGATCCCCTCAGATTACCTATTCAGGCAACACCTCCCCAGCTATCTTGAATGCTGAAAATGCTAAATCGATTGTTGCCACTGTTATGGGGCAGGATTCGGATTATCAAAATGCGATTGTTCTTTCAGCATCGTCGCCATCTGATCGTGTTGATGATCAGCAAATCGATCATCAAAAACTAACTCGTAGACTTTCAAGGCTTGCTGGAAGTGCTACCAAAAGTGCACCTTATGATGAGGGCATAATAGCGGCCAAAACCATGGCTGTGGCAGTTGCCGAAACAGTTCCTTGTGAATCAGGAAATGTAACTTACGACGGCACCTTGGATGAAAATGGAAGGGGGACTCTTAATCTAAACTATCTCAACTGCGTTGAGCTAGGTGACACTATAAATGGCCGTGCGACCCTTAAAGTTGATAGATACGATTTTTCATATGAGTTACTGACTGATTTTACTGCCACCTATTCGACGTTAACGATATCTGGATCTGGGTTCGACTATACAGTTTCGGGAACGATTCGATTGCAATCTACTATCTATTTAGATACCGAAGTGGCTACCCAAAATTTAATAGTGAAGGACAATTTAAATAATAGGTATACGCGGTTGGAGGGTGTTGTCACTACCTGGGTTTACGATGACTTATTTTATCCCTCTAGTTACACATTATCATCTGAAGGTCGTTTTTTTGATGACGTACATGGATATGTCGATGTGACAACTTTAGTTCCTTGGTCGTTTGATAGTCTAACCCAGGAAAATCCCAACACCGGTGGAAAAGTCGACCTAACAGATGGAAGTGGCAATACCTTATCGGTGACCGCCACCAGTGATAATCAAGTTGTTCTGGCGATTGACATTGATGGAGTGGCTGGCGACGATGCTGGTGTTACCCTGCCTTGGGATGATCTAACCATCGTAACAGGCACCAATAGTCCTCCGATTGCAGATGCCGGTGATGACCGCACAATACCGGTAGGGTGGTCTGTTTTGCTAAGTGGTAAAAACAGCTCTGATGCCGAATTTGATTTTCTCTCATACCAATGGCAATTAACCTCAACGCCCTCTGGTAGCAACGCAGAATTCGTTACTAGTCATAGTGAGATCACTGTTTTTAGACCGGATATCATCGGTAGCTACCAAGTTACACTCCGCGTCTCGGATGGTGAATTAAGCGCTTCCTCTGACATCACGTTGACGGTGACAAACAATGATGTATCAGAACAGCTAGAGCCTTGGGTTACTCATCAAGGCAATGCTTCGCATACCGGATTTGTGCCTTTGATTCTGGATGTCGCAGATTTTTCAGAACGATGGGTAACGACGTTTACTGGTAGCCCAGCACTGAACCCCGTTGCTACAGGCGACTTTAAAGTTTATGCCACTACGGTCCTTTATTCCCAAAATCAGAGCCTCTATGTAATTGACGCTGAAACGGGGGATATCGATTGGCAACAAGAGTTTGGAGATATTCATTCTATCAATCCCCCTGCTTATCAATCTGGCACGGTATATGTCCAGACCGGTGGCCATGATGATTCTTACCTATACAGTTATGACGCAATTGATGCAACGCTGAATTTTCGTTCCTCCTATGAAAACCAATGGAGTCGATATTACGCCCCGACACCGGTTGTTGATGCTGTTTATCTCGCCGGAGGGGGTAGCGGAGGCAGCTATCGTTTTAATGCTACTACCGGTGCTGAAGATTGGTTTGTAGATCTGAACCAATACGATCAATTTACACCTGCAGTAAATGATGCATATGTCATCGCTTATACAGGAGATTATGATCCTAAGCTTTCTGTCATTGAGCGAGATACAGGGCTTGTTGCCTTTGAAATTCCAGACCCGAAGTTTGATTGGAATGGCTGGAGTATGAATGCTGCCCCCGTTATTGGTTATCTCAATAACGTTATAGCGGTTCAAGCTGGGCGTCTAATCAATTTTGATTTAAGTATTCAAACAATAGGCTGGGAGATAGATGCTGCATTTAGCGGCCAGCCTGCAGTCGCCCCCGGTGTTATATACGCTATCAATTCGGGAGCACTGGAAGCAAGAGCAGAAACATCTGGTGCTTTGCTATGGTCTTGGGTGCCACCTACTTTAGTTTCAGTGATCCGTAATATTGTATTGACCAAGACGCATGCTTTCGTTGGCACACATGACACAACCTACGCGGTGGATCTATCCACCCACAACCAAGTATGGAGTTATGCTGCCACAGGGCACCTTGCGTTAGGAGAGGAGGGAGCTCTCTTTATCTCTACATCTGACGGTCGCCTAATCGCTATTAACGTTGGGGGTGATAGCGATGGTGACGGCCTGCCAGGTTGGTGGGAGCGTCGCTATTTATTGGATGATTCGACGGTTAGCGATGCTTCGACGGACCAAGATGGTGATGGTTTGTCGGCGCTAGCGGAGTTTACCCATCGCACTAATCCGCTCGTTCCTGATTCCGATGACGATGGCCTTAGCGATGGCGATGAGGTCTCTCTCTATAGCACGGATCCGCTTGATACCGATACCGATTCCGATTCTTTAGCAGATTATGATGAGCTGATTTCTTTCGGTACCAACCCCAACCAAGCCGATTCAGATGCCGATGGAATTGACGATGCAGCAGAGCTAAACACTTACGGTACAGATCCAAATTTATCAGATTCGGATGGTGATACGCTGCCTGATGGCTGGGAGGTTACCAACGGCCTGAACCCGCTAGTGGATGATGCCAATAACGACCCTGATAGCGATGGTTTGGATAACCTCCATGAGCAGGCTTTAGGAACCGATCCGCAGCTTGCCGATACGGACATGGATGGCCTACCGGATGGCTTTGAGGTTAACAGTTCCGCCACCGATCCGTTGAGTACAGATACCGATGGCGATCGCATGAGCGATTCTTGGGAGCTTGATAACTCATTAGATCCGCTCCTTGCCTCGGATGCCAGCATCGATACTGATCTTGATGGTCATGGTAATCTGGCAGAGTTCCTCGGTAACAGCGATCCACAAGATGCGTTGTCATTTCCTGCAGCGCAGCCTTGGTCGATGTACCAAGGTGGCCCGGAACATAGCGGTTATGTTCCCGTGGTGCTCGATTCAGTCGATTTTACCGAACGCTGGGTAGCGACGTACGCTGACGTGCAGTCTCTCAATCCTGTCGTAGCTGGTGATGGTAAAGTCTTTGCAACTTCTAAAATTCGTCATTCTGATCAAAGGTTATTAGTTATTGATTCGACAACCGGTAGCCTGATCTGGGAAAGGAGTTTTGGTTCGATACATTCCATCGACCCTCCTTCCTACGAGAATGGAGTTGTTTACCTTCAGACCGGAGGGAGTGACGATTCCTTTTTGTGGGCATTTAATGCGAACAATGAAGAGTTGGTATTCCGGTCTGGGTACGGTAACCAATGGTCGAAGTATTTTTCCCCAACTTTATATGACGGGAGTGTATATCTTGCTGGAGGAACCTATGGTGGAGCTTATGCTTTCAGCCAAACCGACGGTGCTGAGCAATGGTTTATAGGCCTGAATCAATACGATCAGTTTACTCCCGCTGTAGACGATGATTTTGTCTATGCCTATACGGGTGACTATTCGCCGAAACTAAGCGTTATTGATCGAACCACAGGTAACACCAGTTTTGAAATACTTGATCCAGATTTTGATTGGAATGGCTGGAGCATGGATGTTGCCCCTGTACTAGGTAGTAATGGTGATGTCATTGTCACTCAGGGAGGAAGTGGTAGATTGATTAGTTTCGATTTGCTAGCCAAAGATATTGGCTGGCAGGTGGCTGGCGGTTTTACCGGGCAACCATCTTTGGCTTTAGGGGTGATTTATGCGATTAATGATGGTGCTATCCAAGCCCGCGATCAAGCAACGGGTAGTTTGCTATGGTCTTGGGCAGCGCCAGGTTCTGAAGTAGTAACTTACAATCTTATTGTCACTAGCGATCAACTGTTTCTCAGTACAGAGTCAAGCACCTATGCGATTGATTTGACTAGTCACCTGGATGTATGGAGCTACCCCAAAGGCGGTGACTTATCGTTAAGTGAGGGCGTGCTGTACATTGCAGGAGTGGATGGGACGCTGGTGGCTGTTGATCTGTTACCGTAAAGGTTTGCCAGAGGTATTTAGTTCGGGTAACGAAAATATAGGTGGCCTGGATATTTATTGGATTCAGTATCGATAAGTTCTTTAAAAGTTAACCGGTGGAACGCCTAGTCTGACACTCACTTCAAGGTCCCAGCAGTTCTAGTCGTATATCTAGTCGATCATTATCGTTATTGGTTGACCACTACAAAGATGTACCCGTTGATGCTGGAAGGGATGGAGCGAGGGATTAAGCAGCTGTCGCGCTAGCGCCCCCACTTTTTTGGCCGCCTCAGTGTAGGGCGATTCAGCCGTATGGTTGGCTTGACCGTAAGCTTGGGAGCGGGCACTGCGGTTTTCTGCTGAATACGAAAGATGACAAATTCGGCGGGTTTGATGGCTGCGACACCGACCAGACAGATCAGGCGGCCGTTGTCGATGTCATCTTGAGTCATCGTTGAGCGATCACAGCGAACAAAATAAGCTTGTTCGGGTGTGCTGCCTTGAAAAGTGCCTGCGCGAAAGTATGTGTTTAGAAAGTTACTAACGCTGATTCGAAGTTGCTGCCAGGTTGTCTCATTATTAAGCTCGAAGGCTAGCCACTGGACACTGTTGTTGATCGACTGTTGGAGAAACAACAGCAAGCGACGTACGCTGATGTAACGCCACTCGGGATTGCTCGACAGGGTTCTCGCCCCCCAAACCCGCACGCCTCTGCCTTGCGAGCGAAAATCGCGGATCGCGTTGATTCCGCGTGGGTTGAGGCTGGCTTGTTGTTGGTCGGTGAGTGAATACTCCAGTGGACCTCGGCCGTCGGCTAGGTTGGCCGTTAAAATACCGCGAACAATGGCGTTAGCTGGCGCCTTGTGGACGCCGCTTTCGGTGTCGGTACGGGCGTAGATTCCGGCAATGTGGCCGCAGGGTGGGATGTTCACCGCATCACCCAGTCTTGAATCGTTGACCCTTATCCAGGGGTAGTAGATCGCTGCATACGAGCTATCGTGATTGATCGTGATCTGTTCAATGTTGCGGTTGGCTTCGACCTGAAGAATGGCGAAGCGATCGTTTAGGCTTTCGCACTGATGAATGATGGCACTGCGGATCGCGTCTCGGTCTGCTGCTGGTAGCGAACCATGAATCTCGTCGGGTACCGCTAGGATAGAGATCTCCTCGACGGTTTCCAGCAATGCCAGACCTTGTCGGTTTTGAAGCTGCGCTGAGGCTCCAATATAGTTAGCCGCTGCTGGTGCTGCGGTACCGTCGCTGCCGTTGGTTAACGGTGTGAATGCGATCAGACTGGGTTGTTCGAGAGCAATGTTGGAGTGGTGATACTCGATAGCGATGAGCTGAGAGCTGTTGCTGATCTGTGCTAGCAGAGCGGATGAGGAGGGGGCGTGCGGATCGATGTTGTCGTAGCTTTCGATCAGATCGGGTTCACGCCGGTTGGGGTGGTAAAGCTGGCTGCTGTTAAGCGGGTCTACCAGCGGTGTAGGCGGTAGGGTTTGGTAATAGATTATTGTTAGACAAAACCCAACCACAGAGCCCTCTGTGATTGTGACAAAAATCCTATTTCCGAACTCGCCAAGCCCGTTCGCCTCGATGCGTAATTGCTGGGTGGATAGCGTGTCGAGTAACAGCGAGGCCGGGTTTCCTGCTCCATCTCGTACCACGCGGGCAACAACGGCCCGTCGACCGCCGTTGTCAAAAAAGCCTTTGATCGCATGGCTGGTATAAGACACCGTCGTGTCGGTGAGACCGCCGTACGTTCGTAGATAGTCATTCCAGCTCGTTAGCGTGGTGACGGTTAGCGGTCCCCGCTCGGTTTGCCCGACAAAGCCTGCGGTGCTGGTGCTTAGCGCCTCAATCGACTTTGGCCCGCTACTGATCTCTTCGACATAAACTCCCGGTGCAAGATACTCGGGCATGGCTGTCTCCTTGACGCGGTCGTTTTGGATTTTAGCAATACTGTAGGACAGTTTTTCGAAGTCTGGTAAGTCGCGTGATTGGGAACGGCGTTGAGTTGGTCGGACTATAGCGTTTACAGAGTTTAGAGCCAGAGGCGAAGCAATCGTAGGTGTTTACTGAATTTTTAATACCCATTCATAGGCGTCGTCTTTGTTTCTGAATACGCGAACTTCTTTGTTCTTTTGCCCGAAGCTTCGGTAAGTTTCGTACATCCGAGCAAGTCCAAACGCGAGTTTTGAACTGACGATAAAGGCCAGTCTTGTTTGGGTTTCGCTGCGATCGCTTTTAGCGGCGATTCGACTGATGTTTTTAATCCCCGCAGAGGTCAGCTTGATTTTTGTTACGTCGCTGAAATCGACGACTTCGTTGTAGCCGAGATAATCTGGATCGTTTTGGACCTGTTGCTGATAGTTTTCTATCGCATCAATCAAATCGGCATCAACGGCTTCGCCTTCCCAGATTGTAAGAATAATTTTGGCGTGGTTGTCTATCGAATGTATCGCAGGCATCGGTGGTTTTGCTCGTTCCTTGTATTCGACTGTGGTTACAAGCTTAGCCGGTTTGAGGTTGAATGGGCAGCACTTGAAACTATTGTTGAGCTACCCGCTGAATTAAGCCGAAGCGCTGGCTCAGAGCGAACCTGTTGGCGTGGCTGACGACAACGTTAGCCGGTATCGCATCGTACCTCTTCGACCTTTTCTGCGCCTGATTTGGTGCACCCGAAGCAGCCACTGGCAAAGGCTGTTGCAGCCATTTATGGCATGCTGTCGACAGCCGCTGAGCTGCTGATTTATAGCGATATCGAGCATTTGATGAAGGTCTCTCAGGTGACGAGGTCGATCTGCTGCAGCGTGCCGGCCTGGCCCGATTCGGCCAGATAGACACCGGTAGCACGAATCCGTCCTTGCAACTCGTTATCGCTGCCTTTGAGGTCAAACGGGGTAGCGGTTGAACCGAGATAAAGGGCTCCAATATCGAGTTCCTTGAGTCCCAGTAACTGATCGTTACCCTGATCATCTTTGATCCAGACCTGCAGTTGATCGAATACGTTGTCGGCCTCATCGATAAAGCCATTGTTGTCATCATCGTACTGGGCCAGATCGGCGAAGCCATCGCCGCTGAGGGCACCGAACAGCTCACTGCCATCGTTGATGCGGCCATCGAGGTTTTTATCCAATGCCAACATACCGCTATGGCTGGCTAGTTGGTGGATCTGGTCCTGCTGTCCGTCGGCATCCAGATCGAAGGCAAAGCGGTTGCTGTGTAGTTCGGCAGCGCGACCGTCGAAATTTATAATCAGTGGATCTTTGAGTCGAGCACCGGCTTCGATGACCAACGACTGTTGATCGACGTAGTGGCGTGACATCGACAGCTCTAAGGAAAAATCGATCTCACGGCCATCCTGGGTGCGAACTTTGCCTTGTGCTTGAAAATGGGTCTGCTCGGATTCTTCGATGGTTTGGTGGAACTCGTAGCGCATCCCCATGCTGGTTTGCGCAGGAGGTTGCTCTGCGCTTGGCTCGGCTGGCGCTTGAGATGCGACCGATTCGGCTTGGCTGGGCGACCTGGTATCGACCCCGATGTGGATCTGCTTGCCCAGCATTCGCTCGAGAATCGATTTCATCAGTTGGGTGCGCGGGTCCAATACCGGGGTTTCAAGGCTATCAGTCTGATTCGACGATACCGACTGGCCCGGCATGATAGGGCTGGCAGGCACGGCGGGTGTTGCGGCAGTTCCTGGTTCTCCCGGTATGGCTGGCGTTGCCGCTTGGCTAGCCAGTTGAGCTTGCAATTGCGGGTCTTGGCGATCGACACCCTGCGCCAGCGTCTGTGCTTGGGAGGTCATCGATTGTGCTGAACGTTGCAGCGAATCGCGGCTAAGGTCGACCGATGCGACACGCTGTCCGCGTTGATCGACTTCAAACAGCTGCAGCGATTCATGCTGCTGGCGGCTTTGCGATGTCTGATGTTGAGCGGTCAGTGAGACCGTGCTGTTGTCGATGATCATAACTAGCTCGACGGTTTAACGAATCGGTTGGGGGTAGCGAGAGTTTTCGGCAGTCGGCAAGGCTTGTTTAATCATTGATCGATCGATTGGCCATTTTTGAGCTGAAACATTTTCATGTTGCGGTGCTTATCAAAGCCTTCGCTGCAGTCATGATCGATTCGACCGAGGGCAGGGTATCGCTGGCACCAGGGCCTAGCGGAATGAAACTGTCGGCCGCGTTGTGCCGAGCCATCCGGTCTCGGGGGAATTGTGGGCTGAATTCGGCGACCAACTGTTCGGCTAGCGAGCCGCTGCGGCGGCACTCGTCGACGATCAGCAGCTTGTTGCAGGGCTGAATCGCTTCACGTATCGCGTCAAGATTTAGCGGCTTAAGCCAGCGCAGGTCGACCACCCGGCAGTCGATGCCTTGCTGTTGCAGTTGGATCGCGGCTTGGCGGCAGAGATAGTAGCCGTTGCCGTAGCTGAGCAGGCACAGCTCGGTACCCTTGCCGTGGCAATACGGCTGGCCGAACGGGATCGACGAGCGCAATGGCAGTTCGCTATAGCGACAGCACCAGCGATCATCGCCCGGTTCGAGCAGATCGCGGGTTTTGTACAGCGAGATCGGTTCGATAAACACCACCAAACGCTGCTCTTCGCGCACCAACCGAATACATTCACGCAGCATCAGCAGTGCGTCCTCGCCGTTGCTGGGACAGGCCAGAATGAGTCCGGGAATATCGCCAAATACCGCTAGGCTGTTGTCGTTGTGAAAATGGCCGCCAAAGCCTTTCTGGTAGCCTAATCCCGCTATCCGGATCAGCATTGGGTTGGCGTACTGGCCGTTGGAAAAGAAGCTCAGCGTGGCGGCCTCGCCGCGGATCTGATCTTCGGCGTTGTGCACGTAAGCCAGAAATTGAATCTCCGGGATCGGCACTAGCGCATGGTGACTCAGGCCGATCGCCAGCCCGAGAATGGTCTGCTCATCCAGCAGCGTGTTGATGACGCGTTGCGGGCCGAAGTAGCGCTGCAGTGACTGAGTGACCTGATAGACTCCGCCTTTGGGGCCGATATCCTCCCCGGCTAATACAATCTCTGGGTAATCCAGCATAGCCTCGGCCAAGCCCCAGTTCAGCAGTCGCCCCAGCGGCTGTGGTTGCTGCTGAGCGGTACTTTCTTGGATGAAAAACTGTTGATGCTGTTGCGGGTTGGCCGCTGCATTAGCCACCTGGCGTGGCGCGGCAACCAGGCTAGACATGATCGCCTCTGTACCGCGTAGCTTGGGCTGGTTGATCGCCCACTCGCCGCTCTGGTTGACC
>JBALWS010000211.1:0-4344 GCA_036960405.1 Halopseudomonas sp.
GATGCTGAACCAGGATGTTATTGGCACCGGAAGGTGAACGTGCAAGTACCCCCAGATCACGAACAGCCTCTTCGGAATACCAGCGGAAGAACTCGGCGGCGTAAGCCACTTCGCCCAGACCCTCAGCATAGGTTTTTCCTTCTTCGAGTGAGATTAGGGTGGCAAATTGATCTTTGCGGGCCGTCATCAATTCGAAGGCTTTGCGCAGAATTTCCGCGCGCTCCCTGGGAGAACGCTGCCGCCATTCAACGCCTGCGGTATAGGCAGCATCAACAGCCTTGATCGCATCCTCTTGGGTGGCAGAGGAAACCGACGCAATCTCTTCTTCGGTTGCGGGATTAAAAACGCTAAACCGACTCTCATCAGAAGATGGCATCCATTTGCCGCCGATATATAGATCAGTCGGGTGGGTGGAAATAAATTCTTTGTTCATTTTTTTCCCCTGAAAATCATAAATTGATGTGTATTTTTGTGTCTGTAGCCACGAGCCCCTTTAGAAAGACATCCTTGTCCGATCAAAAAGAGAACTCACACGCAGCCGTACAGCCCGATACTTAATAGGCGTTGGCGACAAACAACTCCTGCGCGGGGAACAGTGTGATCACCTTGCAGCCATCATTGGTCACGACCACTTCCTCTTCGATCCGTGCGGCACCGCTTCCGTCAATAGCAGGACAGTAGGTTTCTAGGGCGAAGACCATCCCCTCTTTCAGCTCGAAGGGGTTATCGAGGGAGACCAGTCGACTGATAATCGGCCGCTCATGCAGCGCCATACCCAGCCCATGACCGAACTGAAGGCCAAAGGCTTCCATCTCGCTGGCAAAGCCGAACTCTTCCGCCTTCGGCCAGACTGCAGCGATCTTATCGGTGGTCATGCCTGGCTTAACCAACGCAATGGCGTTGTCGATCCATTCGCGAGCCTGCTTATAAGCGTCCACCTGCCCCTGCGTCTTGGAACCCACGTTCAAGGTCCGGTAATAGCAGGTTCTGTAGCCCATAAACGATTGGATAATATCGAAGAATGCCTGATCCCCAGGACGGTACATCCGGTCGGTAAAGTTGTGCGGATGGGGGTTGCAGCGCTCACCGGACACGGCGTTGATCGCCTCGACATCATCCGAGCCGTTGTCGTACAGGAATTTATTGACTAGGCCGACCATCTCGTTCTCACGAACACCCGGTTTCAGCGCCTCAGACAGGTGGTGGTAGGCACCGTCAACCATCGCCGCGGCCATGTTGAGCAGAATGATCTCATCCATGCTCTTGATTTCACGCGCATCGAGCATCACCTGCTGGGCATCGACAACGTTAATGCCCTCCGCCTGGAGCGCAAAAAACATCGGCGGCTCGATTACATCCACACCCAACGGCATGTCAGCGACACCTTCGTAACGCATCAGGTCGGCAATCTGTTTGGCGGCGTTTTTGAACAGACCAGCTTCCTGACCGACGGACCCGCGAAGTCCTAGCATGCCGCCATGGACACGGTTTTCATCCAGCCAGGGCATGTGCTGACGGTGATGCGCCGCAGCGGAACCAAAATCCCACAGATAAGGCTCCGAATTGCCGGTAAACAACGTGTAGCGACAGATCTTGTCACGGGACCACTCGCCGATGACGCTACTGGTCAGATAACGAATATTGTTGTTATCGAAACACAGGATGGCACCAAGGCTAGATTTCGCCAGCGCTTGCCGGGCCCGGGCTGTACGGTAGGTATGCAACCGGCGAAAATTCACCCGCTCTTCGAAATCTACCGCAGTCCTGCCAGGCGCAGGAATCGGACGTTCCCAATCCCAACCGGGATTAACATCATCAGGAGTTATAATTTTTGGTTCTGTAGGATTAATAATTGCCATACCCGCACCTTTTCCTATTCATCTCGCTGCACGCCAACGAGCATTATTGAATTTTCAATCAATGCAAACGTTTGCATAAACAATAAAACATCTCATCCTATTGGTCAATAGTTAACCGATAAAAAAACTCTACGTTATCTAGGGACCCTTCTGGAGCGGCGGGAAGCTTTCAACACCCAATCTGTAATGCTCAAGAAACCGACTGTAGGGAGCCACTTTGAGGGTATTGGTCATCTCTTTGTCTAACCGTACTCGGAACTGTTCAGGCACAGATTTAGAAAATACGAAAAACAGTTCCAGAGGCTTACTGTCGATATAAACATGCCCTACCTGTTCAGCCATCCGATAGGCCGAAAGCCAATAAAGGATGTCTTCGGTAGTTGGCGAATAAAAAGCACCTGACCGCCCCATTATCAGTCGCTTGAGTGCTCTCTCCTCAACAGCCTCGCCGGCTAACACGCTGAGCTTGACTCTTTTGCCAGTCAACATTTCCGGCAAATAGCCTGCGTTCGTAACATCTATCTCCATCGCCAGAAGCTTATCCGTGGTCGGCTCTCTTGCGGGGAATCGAGACTTAAGAAAAAAGATGGAGGGCCGATCAACGAAAAAAGGTACGCTTGAGTAGTCCAGATAACGCGCCCTTGATTTGGACCCAATCAAGAACACAGCCCCATCAAGCGATCCGTTTTCCAGAGAGCGCAGCAGACGCGCCAAGGGTTGATATTCCCACGCCCAGTCGACACCCTCTACGCGCGGTCGTAGCACCTCCTCAAAATACCGAAACGCAGCCCCGCTGGGCTTCCCTCCGATGGAAATGAAGATATGGGGCGGGTTATCAAAATAGCCGATGTTCAGCACCCTGGACGCAGGTTCCTGCCCCCAACTCGGGTTGATCACCATCAACAACATCCACGTTGCGGTATAGCGGACAACAATCTTACACCAGTAATACATGCCGACCCCCCAAGCATAGAAATTCGCCGCCAAAGCAAGCATTGCGTTCCTACAGGAAGCGTTGCACGTATACCCTACCAGCAAGTTAAAGCGGGGTGACTTGGTAGAGGCCGGGCTCCGAGGGCTCCTGCTTCAAGCATAGACAAACGTCCATAATCTTGGCATCCGCAAGGGTCTGACGGTCTAGAAGTCTTCGCAGCTCAACCCCACTATCAACCATGAATTCTTCTATATGCGTATTAGGAGAAATTAAGCTGCGTTAGGATCGCCAACTTCGGGCACCATTGCGAAGCCGACAACGCCCCACCTTCAGCAAGGCCTTGGAAAAATAATCCACGACATTGGAGCGCACATTATATTCGACGCTAACCATCAAGGGCCCAGATTTCTTCAGCCACCTGCTGTCGGGGATATCACCCGTTTCGCCAACAAGTTCGATCCCCTCGGAAGCATTGACACCCAGCCTCACGCCAAGCGTCAACAGCGCCCCCGCCACCAGGGTGAGCGCTGCTATCAATAATGCAGATTCAAGATCATAACGGTCAACGAGATGCCCCCATACCACACTCCCCAGAGCCATCGACCCAAACAACATAGTGAGAAAGATAGCGCTGGCGCGTGCCCTCACCCAGCTAGGCACATTTTGGTATACGCATAGATTCATCGACGCCAACACCCCCCGAAAACAATGCCGCCAATACCGAGACAGGCAGCCAGGTTGACGTGGCTAGCCCCCCCATCGCTGCGGCATAGAGCAGTGAAGAAAATGCGACAACAGCACCGGGCGAGATAGATCTCTGCAAAACGGGCAATATCAATATTGCCAGAACAGCCCCGCCCCCCATTCCCCCAAGCGACAAGCCGAAGCCCGCCGCATCAAGCCCAAGTCGATGTATGGCGATCAAAGGCAACAGCGACCATGTCGCACTGGCGCAGAAGAAAAAGGGGATCCCCCTCACCAAAACCCGACGCAGGGTCGGGGAATATGCCACGTAGCGTGCACCGGTTCGCACAGCCGGCCAAAATCTTTCCGGTGGTAGATCGCTTTCCTGCGGTACATATTTCCAGCGCCACAACGCCACCAACAGCACCACAAAGGTGAGAGCATTAAACAGAAAAGCTCCCTCCGCACCACACAAAACCAGGGCAATACCCGCCAACAAGGGACCGATCACTCGGGCGACATTGATGCCTATACCACTGAGTAAGACAGCATGACCGAATAGGCTACGGGGAACCAAATCCGGTGCTGTAGCAAACCATACAGGAGCCGTCATTGCGGCCGACGCCCCCAGTACACTAACCAGAGCCAACAAAGACCAGGGGGTTATCTGCCCCACCAATGTCAGCATGGCAAGTAAAAGCGCCGCGAAAAAACCACCCGCCTGGACCCACAAAAGCATGCGCCGACGATTAATAATATCCGCCATGACGCCCGCAGGAAGCGCCAAGATAAACATCGGCAGACTGGTGGCCGCCTGAACCAAAGCAACCATCAGGGGGTCATGGGTTAGGGTGGTCATCAGCCAGC
>JBALWS010000212.1:0-4313 GCA_036960405.1 Halopseudomonas sp.
GGCATTCAGCGCCCAAGCCTCAGCTTATGCACTGGTTGAACCGCAGCAATTTAAATGGCTGTCGGGAGAACAGCTGCTGACATCGTATGTGGCTAACCACGGCATCGGCCTGCAGTTTTGCAGCCAATGCGGCTCCACTCTTTGTGGTGTGTTTAATGGCACGGTTCATGGCGTTACGCTGGGATGTGTTAATGGCGATCCAAAAATTGAGTTGGGACGGCATATTTATGTCGGCTCTAAAGCCCGCTGGGAAATAATCCCCGAGGGTGTGCCTCAATACCAAGAGGCTGTGCCTGAAAAAGCAAAATAAGATCTTCATTTGAAAAGCAGCTGATTGTATTTTCGCCGGTGAGGCTTTTCTAAACTTCCGCTTGCCACAATGATTGATCGATAGTCAGATACCCGGTGATCTCTAATCGCCTGTCTTCCAGCACATCGACCTCTGGATAAAGCTGCTGCCAACTCGCTATCACTCGATCCCGGTGCTGTAACAACTGTTTAATAGCAGAACGATA
This sequence comes from Halopseudomonas sp., assembly GCA_036960405.1. Classification (GTDB taxonomy): domain Bacteria; phylum Pseudomonadota; class Gammaproteobacteria; order Pseudomonadales; family Balneatricaceae; genus Motiliproteus. The sequence continues at coordinate 516 of JBALWS010000212.1, forward strand.
CAGTCGCATAAACTGTGTTAACCACTGGTTGACGGCTAGGTTGGGGTGGGCATGATCAATCACAAACTGATCCAGCATCGTAATCGTATCCGCTGCGCTATACCAGCTTTCATCCGTTACCCAGCGGTTGGTGGCAAATAAGCCTTGGGGCTCTCCATCGGCATTCATGGAAATTCCGATCAGGTGTGCGAGTTCATCGCTACCTTGTGGCCAGGGTTCGCTACGCTCAAAGCCGACAGCTGGTTGAATGTTCTCCGCTATACCTGCTCGGCGGATAAACGTATGGAAATGGCCATGTTCATCCTCGTTACGATGAGCATGGTAGTAATACTGCGAGTGACTCTGGTTGTCGAAAACATCGTCATCGGGATAGTGGTTCATTTCATAAAATGTACCTTGCCCCTTCAGTATCTCACCCACCACATTTAAACCACCTCGGCTCAAAGCATGCTGGGCTACCTCAAGTGCCGATGCGGCATCGTTAAGTGCACGCGGGTGTTCGCCGGGGAGCTCGGTGGACTGTTCGACAGAGGCTGATACGGGATGGATCTCTATCGATGAGAGTGCGGACCAGTTTGAATTCATCTCTTTCCTCAGCGCATCCTAGTGTTGTGACCCGGGAGCATCTGCAACCGGATCCTTTGTATCAAAACAGGCCGTTATTGGGATTTCGCAGCGCAGGGGTTCTTGGCGGCACAAGGGTTCTTAGCAGCACAAGGGTTCTTAGCAGCGCAGGGGTTCTTAGCAGCACATGGATTCTTGGCGGCGCAGGGGTTCTTAGCAGCACAGGGATTCTTGGCGGCACAAGGGTTCTTAGCAGCGCAGGGGTTCTTGGCGGCACAAGGGTTCTTAGCAGCGCAGGGGTTCTTAGCAGCGCAGGGGTTCTTGGCAGCGCAGGGGTTTTTAGCAGCGCAGGGGTTCTTGGCAGCGCAAGGATTCATGGCCGCGACTACCATCGGCGTTTTGCTAGAGTGAACGTTTTCAGCATGAACGGGGAGCGTTACCAGCATGGCTGCTGATACCAATGCGGCGAGGGGGAGAATGGTTAAATGTAGCTTTTTCATTGTTTTTTTCATGGTATGGACCTTATTTAATCGGATCGATTATTCACCCGCCTTAGCTAGGTGTCGGAGATTAGTCGCATTACTCCGCCAGTTGTTACAGAGAACAATGTTTTTTATCAAATAATTGCATTTTTACACTGCCTAGCGCTCAGAACTGAAAAGGCAGCATCGACTTGGTGCGTGTCGCTGAGACTTCACCCTAGGGCGACAGCTTATCCAGCTGAGAGCGACCTGAGGGTAAAGATAGCGTGCTGTGATGACCGTTGCGTGAAAAACAGCCGATGATGACGCGGATCTGAGTAACCTGGTTCTGAATCATTGCAGGCTGTCTTAGATCCATCAGCAGGACATCGGCTACAACAAGATGCCGCTAAGCATAAGCTCGAACAGAATAGCGGTACCGCAAAGGCGAAAAACAGCAGCTGTTTATCCAGTCAAATAGTCATAGCCAAAAAAAGCCCCGCAGTGCGAGGCTATTGTTTCTTTATGAGGAATTAGACAGCTAGAACCGGCTCAGACTCAGTACGGTTGTAGATCGACTCGTCCAACTCGTTCTCGCTCTTACCTACCAGGATGGTGACCATCAGGTCACCGCAGACATTGACGCTGGTCCGTGCCATATCGAGGATACGGTCGATACCGGCGACGATGGCCAGACCTTCGATCGGCAGCCCCACGGTGGTGAGTACCAAGGAGAGCATGATCAGACCCGCGCCAGGAACTCCGGCGGTGCCGATGGAGGCCAGAGTCGAGGTCATGACGATCAGTACGTAGTCAGAAAAGACCAAGTCGATACCGAACGCCTGGGCGATAAAGAGTGCACAGACACCTTGGTACAGGGCGGTGCCATCCATGTTGATGGTCGCGCCCAGAGGCAGGACGAAGCTGGAGATACTCTTGGAGACGCCCATCTCTTCGCGTGAGGCTTTGATGGTTGCTGGCAGGGTGCCGGAGCTGCTGGTGGTGGTAAAGGCAACAGCGGCCGGGTTGAGCAAACCTTTCATATAACGCACCGGGTTCAGGCGCCCCAGGATGCTGACCATGCCGGTGTAGAACACCAGTACATGAATCAGGCAGCCGATATAGACCACGGTGATCACCTTGACCAGCGGCAGCAAGATATCGAGGCCGTATTTACCCGCGACCCAGGCCATCAGACCGAAGACACCGTAAGGAGCGAGCTTCATCACCAGTTCGGTCAGCTTGTACATCCCTTCGGCGAGGCTTTCGAACAGCTCGACTGCAGGCTTCGCTTTTTCACCGCACAGGGTCAGGGCGATACCCAGACCCAGGGCAAAGACGATGATCTGCAGGATGTTACCGGCGGCTAGTGCGCCGATCGGGTTTTTGGGGACCATGTTGAGCAGTGTCTGTACCAGCGTAGGGGCTTCTTTGCTCACGGCCACAGCGTCACTTGCAACCATATTAAGCCCTTCACCGGGGGTCAAGATGGTGGCCAGTCCGAGACCGATACTGATCGCCACCGCAGTGGTACCCAGATAGAGAACAACCGCTTTCAGGCCAATGCGGCCCATCTTGCGGGTATCTTGCATCGAGGTCACACCGACCACTAGCGAGCAAAATACTAGCGGCACGATCAACATTTTGATGGCGTTAATAAACAGGGTGCCGATCGGTTTCAGCATTTCGGCATCGGGGCCCATGATCGCGCCGACGACCACGCCCAGCACCATTCCAACCAAAATTTTCTTCCAGAGCGCGAGCCCTCTCCAAAAGCCGGTACGGCCTTGATCTACCAGTGTCTGTTCCATGGTGTTTTCCTTATTATGGTTGTTTTAATCTGCCCATCAACGGGCATTAGGATTCAGGGTATTAACTTCAGTCTTGGCGCGCTGTTAACTTCGACGACGCTGGGGGCGGATCATATTGCTGGGCTTGAGCACGTCGTCGAGAGCCTCTTCGGTCATCAGCTCCTCTTCACGAATTAGCTCCAGCACGCCACGGCCGCTCTCCAGAGCGATTTTGGCGATGCGGGTGGAGTTCTCGTAGCCGATGTAGGGGACCACGGCGGTGATGATGCCGATGCTCTGATTGACCAGATCCTGGCAGCGGTCCACGTTGGCGGTGATGCCGCGGATGCAGCGGTTTTTGAGCATATCCATCGCCTGGGTCAGCATGCGGATCGACTCCAGCACGTTGTAGGCGATCAACGGCTCCATGGCGTTAAGCTGCAGCTGGCCCGCTTCGGCGCCCATGGTCAGCGCCAGGTCGTTGCCGATCACCTGGTAGGCCACCTGATTCATCGCTTCGGGGATCACCGGGTTGATCTTGCCCGGCATGATGGAACTGCCCGGTTGCTGGGCGGGCAAGTTGATCTCGGCGAGACCGCAGCGCGGGCCCATGCTGAGCAGACGCAGGTCGTTAGAGATCTTGGAGAGTTTCACCGCCAGGCGCTTGAGCATGCCGGAGAACAGTACGAAGGCACCCATATCGGAGCTGGCTTCCACCAGGTCGGAGGCTCGTTTAAATTCGAAACCGCTGAGTTCTGACAGATGGCCAACGGCGAGTCGGGCGTATTCTGGGTCAGTATTGATGCCGGTGCCGATGGCGGTTCCGCCGAGGTTGATCTCCTTAAGCAGCTCGGACAGACCCGCGATGCGATCGATATCCTCGGTCAAGGTGCTGGCGAAAGATTGAAACTCTTGCCCTAGAGTCATGGGAACCGCGTCCTGCAATTGGGTACGGCCCATTTTGATGATGTCGGAAAACTCCT